>JASHRY010000202.1 GCA_030037105.1 Xanthobacteraceae bacterium | reverse complement strand
GAAGAGGTTTTTCTGATTTCCGGCGACCTCATCGTCGGCAATGACGAACAAGGCCGCGGCGGCAGGAAATTTGAGGGCTATACCTATGCCGTGCGCCCGCCCGGCGCCCATCACGGCCCGTTCAAGTCCGAGACCGGATGTCTGCTGCTGGAAACGCATTTCTATCAGGAGAGCTGACCGGTGACGCAGCAAAGGTTGCGAGCGCGCGCATAAAATCCTCGTGCGATCACATCACGCGCGGTCTAGATGACGCTGGTCGAGCGGATTTGACATTCGCTACCCAGCCAGCGGACCGCTGGCGCGAGAGGCACCGAGCGGGTGGAGCGGTCCCATGGAGTTTGACGAACGACGTTTTCGCGACGCGCTCGGCGTGTTCGCCACGGGTGTCGCGGTGGTGACCGGCTTGACGGAAAGCGGCGAACGCCTCGGCATGACCGTGAATTCGTTCAATTCGGTTTCGATAACCCCGCCTCTTGTGCTGTTCAGTCTCGCGCGAAAGGCGCGAAGCTTCGCCGCCTGGACCCGCATACCGCGGTATGCGATCAATATCCTTTCTCAGCACCAGGAGGAGCTTTCGAATCGTTTTGCCCGGCCTCTGGCCGATAAATGGTCGGGCCTGCTGGTGCTGGACGGGAAATCGGGAGTTCCTCTGCTGCCAAACGCCTTGGCGGCATTCGAATGCGAACCGTTTGCGCGGTACGACGGCGGCGACCATGAGATATTCGTCGCACGGGTGATTGCACTGCGGATCAGCCCGCACAAAGCCGACCCGCCTCTGATTTTCTTCGGCGGCCGCTATCGGCGGCTCGACGAGGGCTTTCGCGACGCGCCGCCGCGGGATGCAAGTATTTTTGCGGGATGGTAGGCGGCGCCGGCAATCGATCGCGGTCAACAGCCCCGACCTGCGCGGTCAATGATTATGATCCCGACGACGGCGCAAGTTTTTATGCGGCGCTCCACTGCCCGTTGGCGGCCGGCGCGGGTCGGACCATACGGCGCCGGTGCAACGCGCCTTCGGATCGCCAAGGGGGACGCTCCAAATGTGGCGCTAATGACTGCCTGCGGCGAAGTCCTGCGTAATCGTTGACTTCGCTACCCGCGCCTGGCGCGTCGTTGCCGGCGTGTTGCGGCTTCTGCCGACGAAACGCGGCACTCCTGAGGTAATCACCGCGCCGACGGCGGCGATATCGCCGTTGCGGATTGCCGACAAGGCGTCGCTCTGGGTGCCGCCGTCCGGCGCATCGAGCAGAACGATGTCGGCGGCACGGCCGGCGCCGAGCACTCCGCAATTCAAGCGATAGATCCGCGCGTTGCTTCCCGTTGCCGCGGCAATGGCGAGCTCAGGTGCGATATCCGCCAAGCTTGCCAGATGCGCAATGGTATAGAGCATGCCGAGCGGCATGATGCCGCTGCCGGTCGGGGTGTCGGTTGCAACCAGCACCCGCGCGAATGCTCCCAGCTTTTGCGCGAGCCGTGCGCACAGAAGCGCCGTGCGCAGGTTGCCGGCCGTGCAGATCTGCAACGCAATGTCGCTTTCGCGAATGATCCGCTCGAAGTCGCGGTCCGGCATTGCCGTCGGCCCGCCGTTGACGTGGAATGAAACGTCAGGCCGCAGCGCCAGCAGGTGATCTCCCGTGATCGCGCCGGAGCCCGGGATCGACGAGCCGCCGGTATGCACCGTCGTGATCATGTCGTGGGCACGTGCGGCGGCAATGAGCGGTGCGTATTCGTAAGCGCTGGCGAAAGCGCCAAATCCTGCCTTGGCCAGCCACACGCCCTTTTTGGCGATCTCACCGAGATCGTTGCCGCTAAGGCCCGGCTCGAGGATGACCGAGCCGGCATGCACCGTCATCCCGCCCGGCCGGTAGCCTTCGAAGCATTTATGCGCCGCCACCGCCAGCGCCTTCACGCCCTCGGGGTCGCGCGGCCGGCCGGGAACATGCACTTCGGAGGCGGAGATCGCGGTGGTGACGCCACCGTGCAGATAGCTTTCCAAAAAGCCGACGGTCTTCTGCCGCGGAGTGTAATCCCCGAACGTGATGTGCACGTGACTGTCAATGAGCCCGGGAATCGCCGTCATTCCCCCGGCATCGATGACGATATCAGCGCTTTCAGCTTCCGCTGCCGAAACGGCTCCCAGCCGCGCGATCCGATCGCCGTCGGTCAGGATACTGTCTCCGTCCGCGAGCGGAGCGCGCCAGTCCCCGGTAACGATCTGGCCGAGGTTGACGATGGCGATCTTCATGCCGAGGCCTTGAGGTCAGTGCGCCGCGCGCGGCAACGCGTCGCTCAAATCGTACGACGACAGCAGGGCCTCGACCAATCCGGTGGCGCTGTTCCAATCGAACGTGCGGAGGCTGTGGCCGCAGGTGACGAAACGCGCGCCGGCGTAAAACATCTCATATTGGGTGTGGCGCGATCCGAATTCGGAGCCGATGGCGTCCCATGCCGCCTTGAGAAACTTTACCTTGTGCTCCGGCGACATCGAGGCCGAACGCTGGGTCTTGTTGATGATCGCCGCCAACTCGGCATTGCCGAAGTCCTTCACCGAGGAGGGCAGCATGATCAGCGCGCCGCCGGCAAGATCGCGTATCGTTTGCACGACCCGTGGATAGAGATCCTGGGTGATGACTTGGGCCGAATACATGAAGTGCTTGTTCGGCACGTACCATTCGCCGATCTGCGCACCGGACGCCTCCATGCCCGACAGCATCGCATTGACCATGCCGACCTCGGCGGCAAGCATGCCGAGCTGTTCGGCCACCGACGGTATGTTGGTCGTGCCGATCGCCTCGGTAATGCGGCGCGCCAGGCCGGCCAGGAAGGCGATCTTCACCGATAACCGGATCTGCGCCTGATAATTCTGATAGGCGTGGCCCTGCGTGTCATGAAATTGGGCGCGACACATGTCGGTGTCCCGGTAAACGAACAGCCGCTCCCAGGAAACCTTGACATCGTCGAAATACATCAGCGCGTCGTTCTCGTCGAACCGCGACGAAAGCGGGTTGTCGTAGACCGAGAGTGCATGCGCCTCATAGGACTTGCGCGAGAGCACGCGCAGGCCCTTGGCGTTCATCGGCAGCGCGCAGGAGAAGGCCAAGTCCTCTTCGCCCGGCTTCAGCGGCTGCAGATTGGCGACGAACACCTCGTTGGCCATGATCGAGGAGGTGCCCAGCATCTTGGCGCCGCGAAGGGTCACGCCTGTTGAATCCTCGTCGACGATGCGCGCGACCAGGTCCTGTTCCTGCTCGCCCCAGGCCTTGCTGCGTTCGGCCTGCGGATTGATGATGACGTAGGTGAGGAACAGGTCGTTCTTGCTCGCGTAGTCGAAGTAATCGGCGAAGGCCTTGGCGCGCGCGACGCTGTACTTGCGAAAAACTTCAATGCCCATGCGCTGCCCGACCAGTGATGAAGCAAGGTGATCGGGGGAGCGTCCCAGATAGCCGCAGGATAGGGCGGCCCAGGCCTGCAGCGCCTTGCGCCGCTGCACCATCTCGTCGTAGCTGCGCGGCATCTGCCAAGCGCGGTTGACCCGACGGTTGGAACCGTCGGGCTGAAACGTCATGAACTCAAGATTTTCCGGCCGCGCCTGGAAGTCGTAAAGCGCGGCGGCGGAGCGAACCGAATTGCGGAAAGCCGCGTGCTCCGTTACGTCGCCGACGAGCTCGCCGTCAAGATAGACGGTGCGGCCATCCTTGAGGGACTTTATGTGTTCGGCTCCGGTCTTGCATTCGCTCATAGGGCTCCACCAAATCGATTTTCAGGTCAGGCCGTCCGCCCCCTTTATCTGCTCCGCCGCGAGGCCGCCAATTCGATGGTTCGGGCGGCCACGCGTGGCGTAGGCGCAGATAACCGCGATTTCGTCCGCCCGCGGCGCATCCGCCAACATGATGCTGATCCCGTCATAATGCGAGCGAACATAAAGCGCATCCTTGTGAGCTAGCGGAATATCGATCGTTGCTCCCGGAGCGGCGACCTTGGTGAAGGAAGAAATCCACGCCTTGCCGCCCCCGGCCGCCGCGCGCATCTCATTGCCTAAGGTCGTAGTGAGCATGGCGTTGCCGTGCTCTTGCTCGCCGGCAAGCCCGACCACCGCCGCCTTGCCGTAACTCACCGGCTTGTATGGCGCGAGCAGCGCAACCGCAATGGCGCAGATCTCGCGGCCGATGGTTGCGCTCGCCGCAACCAGCGGCGACAGATCGTCCACGTATCTTCCGGCAAACGGATTCTGCACGATTGCCACTGCGGCGGATTTTCGTAACGGCGGCTCGGCGCGTCGTCCGGCCTCGCTGCGCACCTCGTCGAGGAAGGTGAGAATTCGCTTGATTTCCATGGGCTTTCCCGCGGGCAACGGCCCAACATCACTCAATTTATCTCTCATAATTGCCTAAGTAAGGAAGCTTTTCAAGCTCGTCGCTCAGTGTTAGCGTCGGCGCCTGCGCGTGGTGATAGAATGCAACACGTCGCTGGAAATCGGTCGTCCTGCGCTTGAGTTCAGGCACGACGGCCGACCAACTCGGGAGGTGCAGACGATGAGCGACTTTCGCACGCATATCCGCAGCGGTCTGGCCGCCGCTGCCATGCTGGCTGCCTGCATGCCGGCCGCGCAGGCGCAGAACGAAATCAAGATCGGAGCCATCGTGCCGAGCAGCGGTCCGTTCGCCGAATGGGGCCGCAGCAACACCGTGACCCTCAATATGCTGGAGAAGCAGATCAACGATGCCGGCGGCGTCAACGGCGCCAAACTCAAGATCGTGATCTACGACGACAGCGCCAAGCCCGCACAGGCGGCCAATGCGCTGCGCAAGCTTGCCGGCGACGACCAGGTACTCGCGGTCGCCGGCCCGCTCACCAGCAGCGCTTGCGAGGTCACCTTTCCGGTCGCCAACCAGATGCAGATCGTCTCGACCTCGCAAGCCTCGTCGAAGCCGGGCGTCGCCAAGGCCAATCGCCCCTGGGCTTTCCGCAACACCGTGGATGAAGGCATCCTTGCCAGGACCTCGGTTCCTTATTTCAAGAAGACATTCGCGGTGAAGTCCGTCGCGATCATCTACGACGCCAAGGACGCGGTCTCCACCGCGATCGCCACCAAGATCATGCCCGGCGTATTTGCCGCCAACGGCATCGATGTCCTCAACGCCAAAAATCCGGTTTCGTTCAATACCGGCGACCTCGATGTCAGCGCTCAGATCACCAAGCTGAAATCGATGAATCCCGACGGCGTGGTGATCGGGGCTGATTACAGCCAGGCGATTACCGTGATCCGCGAGATGAAGCGCCAAGGGCTGCTCAAGCCCGTGATCGGCGGTACGCCCTTGATTTCCTCGGCGATCCTTGGCGCCGCCGCGGACATTCCGATCGTCGCCCCGGCGACCTTCTATGCGACGATGAAGACCGCGAAGGCGGAAAAGTTCGTATCGGAGTTGCAACCGCTGCTGCGCAAGACCTCCGGCCTGCCCGCCGACATCGAGCCGAGCATGTACGACGCCAATATCTACGAGATCGTTAGTATGTACATCGACGCCGTGAAGCAGGACCATATCGCCGGCAAGCCCGCTGAACTGGCGGCAGACCGCGTCAAGATCCGCGATTACCTGACGAACCTCAAAGGATTCGAAGGCTTCAGCGGGCCGATCCATTTCGGCCCGGAGGGCGACGCGGTAAAAACCTTTTTCATCGTTCAGGGTCAGAACGGCGCCTGGGAGACCAAAGAAAGCGGCTGCAGCGCCGCAGGCGGCTGCTGATTGCGATTAGCGGCGCTGGCGCGCTCGTTGTGTGACACGGCGAGCGCGCCATGCGCATCACTTGTCGATCTGCGAGGTACTTGCGCCACGTCGCGGGCGGCCATGACCCGCTCGTGTCCGGCAGAAGTTGGCTTTAAACTCGCGCCGCGACACGATGACGCGTGCGCCGACAACGAGTTTGAGCAAGACCGAAAGCGATGCTGCTGCAGCAACTGGTGAACGGCCTAACATTAGGGGCGGTCTACACGCTCGTAGCGCTTTCGTTTTCGCTGGTCATGGGGCTCCTCTCCATCCTCAACATTGCGATCAGCGAGCTGTTCATGCTGGGCGGTTACATCGGCTTTGCCGCCATTACCGCCAGGCTTCCGCTGCCTGCGGCCTTGCTTGCGGGAATGGCGGGTGCGGCAATCGTCGCGGCCGTCATCGAAAAGATGGCATACGAGCCACTGCGCGATGCGCCGCCGGTCACGCCGCTGCTGTC
The DNA here is from genome assembly GCA_030037105.1 of Xanthobacteraceae bacterium. Next base: position 28,577 of record JASHRY010000202.1, on the reverse strand, counting down.
GACCATCGGTTTCTCGATCATCCTGCAGAACCTCGTCACCAACATCTGGGGCTCTGATCCACTGCAGTTGCCGTCCGAGCTTTTCGACCGGCGTGTCAGCCTGGGGCCGGTCGAGATCGGCGGCATGCAGATCGTGGTGGTCGGCGTCACCGTCGTTCTCGTCGCCGGGGTCGCGTTTCTGATCCAGAAGACATCGGCGGGACGGGCGTTGCGGGCGGTGGCCGAAAATCGCGAGGTAGCGCGACTCCTTGGCGTTTCCGCGCGCCGGATCACCCTTTTCGCATTCGTGGTGTCCGGGGCACTCGCCGGCGCGGCGGGCGTGCTGATCAGCCTGCATTATGCGACACTGACACCTTATGTCGGCGTCGATACCGGTCTCAAGGCGATTGCCGTCATGGTCATCGGTGGAACCAACAGCGTCTGGGGCGCGCTCATTGCCGGTCCGCTGATCGGGATCGCCGAAGTGCTGACCATCGCTTACGGCGGCTCGCAGATGCGCGATTTCGTGGTTTACGGGCTGATGATCCTGATTCTGCTGCTGCGTCCGCAAGGCCTCGTCGGCGGCGCACGCTCCGAGTTGGGGCAGCGCGTGTAATGTCGACCTATTACGCCGGCCTGTTCGCCGATATCGGCATCCTGACGCTCGGCGCGCTCAGCGTTTACGTCATTCTTGCGACCAACCAGCTGTCACTTGGCAACGCCGCCTTCATGGCGATCGGCAGCTATCTTGCCTCGTTCCTGACCGTGGAAATGAAGTGGCCGCTGACGCCGGCCCTCGTCGCGGCCGCGGTGGCGGCCTGCATCATGGGCGTGATTGTCGGCTTTCCGGCATTGCGCCTGAAGGGCATCTATCTGGCCATCGCCACCCTTGGTTTCGGCGAGATGGTGCGCAGCTTTTTTCTCGTCTTTACGCCAACAGGCGGCTCCGGCGGCTATCGCGGCATGCCGCACGTATCACTTGGCTACATCTGGGTATGGGTGGCCGGCATTCTCGCCGCCATCATGGTCGTTGAGCGCTCGCGCTTATGGCTGACGATGCGCGCCGTTCATGATGACGAAATCGCAGCCAATCTGATCGGGCTCAACACGACGCTCACCAAGGTCGGCGCGTTCGGGTGCGGCGCCGCCATCGCGGCCGTTGCCGGGGGGCTTTTTGCCCACCATTATGTCTATATCGAGCCCGGCAATTTCGGGTTTGATCGCTCGATCGACTTCGTGCTCGCCATCATCCTCGGCGGCTCGACTGTCGGCGTCGGCGCTCTTGTCGGCGCGGCGCTGCTGGTGCTGCTGCCGGAATGGCTGCGCTTTGTCGCGGACTGGCGGCTGGCGGCATTCGGCTTGCTGCTGATCCTCGTCCTTTTGACCCGGCGGCAAGGCATTCTCGACCGGCCGCTGCTGGCCAAACTTACCCTTCGGGGCAAGACCCGATGAAGGCGGCAACGGCCAACACGCTGCTGAGCCTAAAAAGCGTAAGCAAGAGCTTTGGCGGCATCAAGGCGCTGACGGACGTGTCGTTGGGCGTCGAGCGGAATCAGATCGTCGGCATTATCGGACCGAACGGCGCGGGCAAAACAACGCTGTTCAACGTCATCACCGGCGCCTTGCCGGCCAACGCCGGCGACATCGCCTTCGCCGGCTGCTCGATCGTCGACTGGCCCGCCTATCGCATCGCACGAGCAGGCATCGCGCGCACCTTTCAGAACATTCGCCTCTTTGCCAGCATGACGGTATGGGAGCACCTGATTGTGGCGCAGCCGCGCCGGCATGGGATCGCTCGCAATCTGCTGCCCCTGCGCCATACCGATTCGGCAGCGCGGAAGCGCGTCGAGGAGTTGTTGCAATTTTTCGGACTGGAGAACTATCGCGATGCGGTGGCACGCACGCTTCCATACGGAATACAGCGCAAAGTTGAAGTGGCGCGCGCGCTCACCGCCGAACCGAAATTGCTGCTGCTCGACGAACCCGTAGCCGGCATGAACCGCGAGGAATCCGAGGAGCTGCGCGCGCTCCTGCTGCGGCTCAACGAACGCGGCCTCAGCCTGCTGTTGATCGAGCACGACATGGTATTCGTGATGAACCTCTGTCATCGGCTCCACGTGCTTGATTTCGGCACGCTCATTGCCAGCGGCCGTCCGGCCGAGATCCGCAACAATCCGCGCGTGCTCGACGCTTATTTGGGGGACGAGACGGCATGTTAGCGGTGCGCGGCCTCGAGGTCCATTACGGACCGATACGCGCCGTCCGCGGCATCGATCTCGATGTCCGCGCCGGCGAAATCGTTGCCCTAATCGGCGCCAATGGCGCCGGCAAGACCACGACCGTCCGCGCCATCGCCGGCCTGGCGCCGTTTCGCGGGGAAATCACCTATGACGGACGCCGGCTGCGGCCCAACAGGGCCGAAGTGAACCTTGCGGCCGGCATTGCCTTGGTGCCGGAAGGCCGCGGTATCCTCAGCGGAATGAGCGTCGAGGAAAACCTGCTCATGGGGGCCTATTGCCGCCCCGACCGTCGGCAGTCGCTGGCGGAGATTGCTGATACTTTGCAGCGTTTCCCGATCCTCAAGGAGCGGCGCGCTTTGAAGGCAAGGGTCTTGAGCGGCGGCGAACAGCAGATTCTCGCCATTGCCCGCGCCTTGCTCAGCCGTCCGCGCCTGCTGCTGCTCGACGAGCCATCGCTGGGTCTGGCGCCGCGGACCAGCAACTCGGTGTTCGCCCTGATCAACGAACTGCGCCGTGACGGGCTGACCGTGCTGCTGGTCGAACAAAAGGCGCGGCAGACCTTGAAGTTCGCCGACCGCGCCTATCTGTTGGAAACCGGGCGCGTGGTAACCTCCGGCGTCGCCAGCGAGCTGGCCGATGATCCGATGATTGCCGCCGCGTTCCTCGGCGGACAGCAGGACAAAAATTCGAACACCGCCTTGTCATGACGGCGAACAGCAGAAGCAGACAGAAAATGGCCGATAGCCCACGCAGACGTTCCACCGCCCGGTCCACACCCGCCTTGCCCGTGCGCAAGCTCGGTCCGCGCTATCGTTCCGCGCCGCTGACGATTTCGCGCCCCGAATTGATCGTCAACGGCAGCGACACGGAATTTCGCGAGTTGGTGCACAATTTGTTCGGATTTTTCGCGCTGCACGAGTGCATCCGCCGCGGCCACGCCAGATATATCGGGCTCGCCGGTATCGAATACACCGTGCTGATCGCCATCGCGCACCTGGCGGCAGACGGCGACGTCAACATCAAAACGGTGGCCGACCATCTGCACCTTTCCGGCGCGTTCATCACTTCGACGACGCGGCGCCTGCTGCGGCTGGGCCTCGTGTACAAGACCGTGGATACGGCTGACCGCCGCCGGGTAACGCTGACCGTATCGGGCAAGGGGCGCGCCGCGCTCGAAAAGCTCGCTCCGGCGCAGCGCCGCGTTAACGACGTCGAATTCGGCTGCCTGAACCGGGAGGAATTCAAGGCGCTCAACAATCTGATGCGGCGCATGATCGAATATGGCAACCGCGCGGTCGCATTGCAGGATTATCTGCTGGCCGGGGGAACCATATCTGGCGATGATTGAGCGCGCGACGGTTGGCCGTTAAAAAGCCGGCCTCAAAATATTATTCGACATGGCACGTTGGGCTTTCAGGGTCGGTCAAGCCGTCCCCTGATCTTTCGGAAACAGAACGGCCGAGTCCGGAGCTGGAGGCTTGATGGTGCCGACGGCGTCAATTGGCCGGATATCCATGCCCACGGCTTCGGTAATATACACGTCCGCACTGCAATGATTGCCTATCATTGTGCATTCGCCGCGAGGACCGCGAAAGGAAGTACCCTCCGCGGCCGCTTGCAGCTTAAACAGATTCAACGAGCGGGCGCGCTCCGACAAAGCAGAGAGCAAGTGCAACCCGTCGTAGCAGGACACGCCGAAGCGATTGGGTATGGGAGAGTTGGCGCCGAAGGCACGGCGATAATCACTGCGAAATGCACTAGCGCTGCCGTTTTTCATGCACTCCGTGAACCCGGCGGCAGAATACAGATTTCTCGTCGATTCGACGCCGATGCCAAGAAGCATGTTCTCGCACAGGATCGGCGCGGCGCGAATGATGGAGCGATCCACTCCGTGTGCTGCGAATTGCCGGTTAAATGTGATGCCGTCTTCGCCTACCAGATAGATCAGGACCGCATCCGCTTTGCTCGCCACGATCCGTTCGATGTGGCTGTGATAGTCGTCGACGAAGAAGGACACATATTGTTCACCCACCACGCGGCCCTCGACTTCGGCGATATAACGCTTCGCAAGCGCAATCGATACGTGGGGAAAAATATAATCGTTGCCGATCACATACCATCGTCGAACGGCCCGGTTTCGCGCTAGCCACCGGATCAGCGGGCGTAGCTGCTGCTCCGGGGTTTCGCCGCATACAAAAACGCCGAATGAGTATTGGCCGCCTTCGTAGGTGGTCGTGTAGACGTATGGAATTCGACCACCGATCCGTTTGACCAAGGCAAGCCTGTTGGAACTGATATGCGATCCGACGATGGCCTGCACGCCCTCCTTGGCGATCATCCGTTCGGCCTCCGCGACGATATCGCCGGTTGGGCCGCCGCCGTCGCCGATAACAAGCTTTACTCGCCGCCCCAAGATACCGCCGCGCTCGTTGATCTCGTTGGCTGCCAGCATCGCGCAATTGATCGATGACGGGCCGAACAGCCCGATTGGGCCGCGCAATGGCACCAGCAGTCCGATGCGGAACTCCGCAGCAGAGTTGCCAACGCGCGTCAGCACCGAGTCCTCATCGAGGGCGTATTCGATCGTGCCCGGCCCGGCCATCTGACGGCGCGGGCGTGTCCGACTTCTGCGCGTTTCATGCATCAGAATGGCCTGCATCACCTGACAATCAAGCAAGTTTCAAGCCAATTTACCCGAACACCGACCATTATATCACGCTGCATCTGCCCGTCATCCGTTTATTGGCGCAGCCGAGTACTTTGCGGTGTTCCTTTCACCCGGCGGCGCCGCTCTCGTTGGTCGCCGAACTGAAATGGCGATCTCTGCTGGCTCGATTGCTGGCCGGCGGCCTCTGCATCGCCAGCGAAAATTTCATCACGCTTTCCCGTTCGCCTTAACGTGAAGGATGGCTACGGCAGGCCGTCGGAAGCCGGCGTCACCGGCGCCTTGACGACTTGTATTGTCGGCGGAGATGGGGCATTCAATGCAGACTTTGTTATTGCCAAATCAAACTATCCCCTTCTCATAGATCGAGGCACAATGGCGGCACGACGATCCAACCAGGCGCAATATCTTGATTATATGCTCGCTGCGGCCAACGATTACATCGGCCGCAGCCTTGCTCCTGCACTGGAAAAACGCGGCGTTCCATTGGAGTGTTGGCGGATTCTGAACCTACTTTCCAATGGCGAGGGCCGGGCGATGGGAGAGCTGGCCGCAGCCGGGCTCCTCAGCTTGCCAACCGCGACGCGCATTATCGATCGAATGGTCAGCGAAGCCTTGGTCTATCGCGCACCTGATCCCGAGGATCGACGCCGTGTGCTCATATTTGTATCGGACAAGGGCGTGCGCGTCTGGGCCGCCGTCAAGAAAAGCGTCGACCGGCATCAAAGAGCCATGGCCGACCAATACGGCGATGCCTGGATGCGCGAGCTGCTGAGCAAGCTCAGTATGCTCATTGACGGGCGCAACCCCGGCGGAAAGGCGAGGTCGCCGATCTAACGGCGCAAACGACCACCCCGACCGGTGCCGGATGTGCTCGTTCGGGGCGCGCGGCTCACCGCAACCATCGATTGCCCTAACGGTAGATTGCCAGTCGGATGTGATTTAAATATCGATTGAAATATTTTCATTTAGAAGTTACGCTGCATCCGCCGTCAGGGGAGGGAAATTGAATCATGGCCGACTATCAGCTTATTCCGTCGCGGACCGCGCTCGTCAATGTCGACATGCAAAATGCATTCGTCGAGGGTACGCCGCTTTCGGCGCCGAACGGCGTTGCGCTGCTGGAGCCGGTTAATCGGCTGGCGGCAGCCTGCCGCGCTGCTGGCATCAAGGTAATCCACACGCTTCACGTCACCCGTGCCGACGGCACTAACCTTGGCACCATGGGCGAATTGATCGAGCCGGTTCGCGCGGGTTACATCAAGGAAGGGTCGGAAACCGCCAGGCTTCATCGCGGCGTGCACGTCGAGAAGGGCGATATCCTCCTTTACAAACCGCGCTACGGATCGTTCACCGGCACCGACCTCGATCTCGTCCTCCGCAGTAACGGCATCGACACGATCATCGTGACCGGCATCTGCACCAACATCTGCTGCGAAACGACCGCACGCGAAGCGGCGATGCGCGACTATCATGTGTTTTTCGTCAGCGACGGCACCGAGACTTTTCCGCTCGGCGACCTGAGCGTTGAGCAGATCAAGAAGGCGACACTTACCACGTTGGGCTTGGCTTTCGCCAAGATCATCAGCGTGAACGACCTGATTGATCTCATTCGGCGGAACTCGGGCCGCAAGGCTGCCGCTGCTTAGACGGTTGCCGCGCGCATCGGCAGCGCACCGCGGCCACCGAGAAGCTCAATGGAACAGTACGTTCGTCTGCCGCCCGGTCGGCGCGAACAGGGAGGGAAATATGCCAAGGAAACTCACCAGAAGGCGTTTCGTGCAGACGGTTGCCGCCGGTACCGCCGCTGGTATCGGGCCATGGTCCATCCGCAATCTACACGCCGCCGATGAGATCAAGGTCGCCAGTATTTTCGATGCGTCGGGAGGGCTGGACGTTTATGGCCGGGCCATGGTGAACTGCATGACGATGGCTGCGGACGATCTCAATGCGGCAGGAGGGGTGCTCGGCCGTAAGGTGAAACTGATCAACTACGATCCGCAATCCAACATTCAACTCTACACCCAATTCGCTACCGAGGCGGCGACCAAGGAGCATGTGGCGGTCGTGCACGCCTGCATCACCTCTGCTTCGCGCGAAGCCATTCGCCCGATCCTGCGACGGTTCAACACGCTGTTCTTCTATCCCACCCTTTACGAAGGCGGAGTCTGCGACCGCAATTTCTTCTGCACCGGAACGACACCGGGTCAAACACTGGAAAAACTGATCCCGTTCTGCATCAAGAAGTGGGGCAAGCGGATTTATACGGTGGCCGCCGATTACAATTTCGGGCAGATTAGTGCGAAATGGGTGAAAAAATACGCTCAAGATAATGGCGGTGAAGTTCTGGCTTCAGAATTCTTTCCTCTTGATGTCACCGATTTTGGATCGACGATCAAAAAGATTGAAGCGGCAAAGCCCGATTTCGTGTGGTCGACGCTGGTGGGCGGGTCGCACATCTCGTTCTACCGGCAATGGGCGGCGACGGGCATGAACAAGAAGATTTTGATCGCCTCGAACACCTTCGGTTTGGGAGGCGAGCATTTGGTCATGGCGCCGGGAGATTGCGACGGCTTCACCGCGGCTTACGCCTACTTCCAGGAGATCGACACCCCGCTCAACAGGGATTTCGTCAAGCGCTACCACGCCCGCTTCGGAGAGTCCGCGCCGCTGCTGCAGGAACTCTCACTCATGACCTATCACGGGTTCAATCTTTGGGCCGAGGCCGTCAAGAAAGCCAACAGTGTAGACCGGATGAAGGTCATTGAAGCCCTGGAAAGCCACCTCAGCTACGACGGACCCGCCGGGAAGACCACCATCGATCCGGCCACCCACCACGCCATTGTCGATGTGTACATAGGCGAGGTGGTCGGCCACAGCTTCAAGGTGGCGGAGAAATTCGCTCAGCAGCCGCCCTCGGACACCGCGGCGGTCTGCAATCTGATAAAAAACCCCAACGACAATCAGCAGTACGTCATCAACGTAAAGACGTGAGCTTAAGAAAGCAGGACGAGTGGCTCTCGTCGTTGTCATAATCCTTCAGGTTCTTGCGGCAGTCGCGACTCTCGTGCTTATCAGCATCGGGCTGGCCGTGATCTTCGGGATGATGCGTGTCATCAACCTGGCGCACGGCGAGTTCCTGATGCTGGGTGGCTTTACGGTGATCGTTTCGGCGAACCACGGGATCAACCTGTGGTTCGCAATATTGGTGTTGGCGCCGCTAGTCGTCGGAGCGATTGGAATCGCGCTCGAACGGACGATCATTCGGCATCTATACGGGCGAATGGTCGATACCATGTTGGCGACCTGGGGCCTCAGCCTGCTTCTGGTCGGCGCCGTCACCATGATATTTGGCAACACCACGCGCGGCGTGTCGGCGCCGCTGGGCGGATGGACTATCGGCGCGTATCAGACCAGCGTCTACGACATTGTTTTGATCTTGGCCGCTGCCGGCCTGTTGACGGCCGGATATGTCGCGCTGCGATTTACCCGCGTCGGGCTCATTGCCCGGGCCACGATGCAGAATCCCGAGATGGCGTCCTCGCTTGGCATCAATCCCAATGTCATATACGCCGCCACCTTCGGGATCGGCTCTGCGCTCAGCGGTCTTGCCGGCGGCCTGATCGCCCCGCTTTCGGGCGTGCTGCCGACCATGGGTGTTGCCTACCTTGCCAAGGCCTTTATCACCGTGATCAGCGGCGGGGCGGCGATATTGACGGGTACTGCGTCCGCCGGCATCCTGTTCGGGACTCTCTATTCTCTTGCCAGCTTTGAATTCACGCCCGTGAGCGGTGAGGTGAGTTTGCTGATTGCCGCAGTCATTCTACTTCGCGTCCTACCACAGGGGATTACGGGACGATATTTGCGGCGTGCGTTATGATCGGCAAGTTTCCGGCGATCGGAGACGCCATTCTGGTGCTCGGCGGCGCGGCTCTCATCGGCATTTTACCATTTTACCTGGATCTGTACTCCGTCATCAACGCTACGATTTACGTGACCATGGCCATCCTGGCGCTGAGCCTGGGATTGGTGTGGGGCTTCGGCGGCATTTTGTCCTTTGGACAAACCGCATTCTTCGGCCTGGGGGCTTATGCCTATGCAGTTGCTGCGATCGACTTCGGTGATACGACCGCCGCTGTTCCTTTGGCCATTGCAATAGCGGCCGCTTTTGCGGCCCTCGTTGGCTATTTCATTTTCTGGGGACGGCTTGGCGACGTCTATGTCGGAGTCGTCACGCTGACGATCACCCTGATACTGTTCAAATTGTTCAACGCCACGGCCGGCGACGCTTACAAAATCGGAAAGGCTGCTCTCGGCGGCTTCAACGGCATTCCGGCAACTCCTCCGCTGAACATCCCTTGGAATGCGTCGGTGAAGCTGGCGCCGGAGGATATCTGGTTTGTTGCTGCGTCGGCGTTGCTGTTGCTTTATGTCGGCTGCCGGTGGCTGCTGGCGACCCATTTCGGCCAGGTGATCGTTTCCATCCGTGAGAACGAGCAACGCGCTGAACTTTTGGGTTACGACAGCCGCCGATATAAACTGATCCTTTTTGCCGTCGCCGGCGCGATCGCCGGCCTTGCGGGCGTGCTGTTTGCCAACTGCGTTTTCGTCAGCCCCAACGTGTTCAGCCTCTCGTTGAGCGCGCAAGTGCTGATCTGGGTTTTGGTCGGTGGTCGGGGTACGCTGATGGGGCCGCTGATCGGCTGCATTCTGCTGCAGATGATGATCGCGCGGCTTGGCACCGTGCAGGGCTTGGACCCTAATGTGATTTCCGGCGCCGTGCTAGTTGCGCTCGTCCTGTTGGTTCCCGGCGGCATCCTGCCGGCGATAATCGACTGGACGCGGCGGGTACAGAGGCCAGGTTGATGAAAAGCGCAACGTGAAGCGATGAGCAGCCCGGCACCGCTCTTGCTCACGCGCGGCCTGACAATGCGTTTTGGCGGCGTTCTTGTGCTTGCTGGAATCGACTTCGCCATAAAGCCGCGCGAGCTGCGATGCGTGATCGGCCCCAATGGCGCTGGCAAAAGCACGTTGTTCAAGTGCCTGACCGGGCAATTGGTCCCCACCGCGGGGGACATATTGTTCAATGGGGTGTCGATTGCCGGCCGCTCCAGCGCCGAGATTGCTCAACGCGGTATCGGCATCAAAATGCAGGTTCCGAGCCTGTTCGGCGGCCTCACGGTGGCTCATAACATTTGGCTCGCGGCCAGCAGGAGCCGCCGTCGGGACGCCGCAGCGATTACGGCGCGCGAACTCATGGCTCGCGTCAAGATAATGCACCTCGCCGATGTCCTGGTATCGCGATTGGCGCACGGGCAGCGGCAGCTGGTCGAATTGGCTGTGGTAGCCGCGGGCGACCCGCAGCTCATTTTGCTTGACGAACCGGCGGCCGGCATGACGCGCGAGGAAGTGGACAGGCTCGCCAAGTTCATTAGAGAGCTCAGCGACGAGCGCGCGGTCATCGTCGTGGAACATGATATGCAATTCATCAGGATGATTGCGTCCACGGTCACCGTGTTGCATCGAGGAAAAATCCTGATTGAGGATGAAGTCGATCGCGTCATGAGGGATCAGAGTGTTCGCGACGTCTATCTTGGCAGGCGAATGGTGACGGCCGATGTTGGAGGTTAGCGATCTGTCCGGCGGCTACGGTCAGATACCGATCATCACCGCGATTTCTATGCAAGTGTCGCGTGGCGAGTTCGTCGGCATATTCGGCCATAACGGAATGGGAAAGACCACGCTGCTCCGCCTGCTCGCCGGTCATCTCAAGACTGCCGCGGGATCGATTGTGCTTGACGGCAATAACATTACGCGCTTTGGCCCGCATCGTCGCGCCCGCCTCGGCCTTGGCTATGTGCCGCAAGGTCGGCAGATTTTTTCGCAACTCACCGTCCTGGAGAATCTGCGCGTCGGCGCCTTCGCGGCGGGGCGTAACGACAGCGATGTGCGCGGGGTTCTCGACAGATTTCCTCGACTTGCCACTCTGCGCGGGCGCAATGCCGGCGTTCTCAGCGGCGGCGAACAGCAATTACTCGCCATTGCCAGATGCCTTTGCGGCGCACCGCGTCTGTTGCTGCTGGACGAGCCGACCGAAGGCGTGCAGCCGTCGATCATCGACGAGCTTCTCGACCTGCTTCAGTCCTTGCACAAGGAAGCCGCCATCACAGTCGTGCTCGTGGAGCAATCAATCGATTTCATCCGCCAGCTTTCGGACCGGGTTTTGATCCTGCAAAAGGGAAGAATTATTCGCGAAGTATCGGCCAAGGAACTTGAGGGCCTGCTCGATGAATTCGTCGGCCTCGACTTGGCGCACGACCCGCACGTCGGGAGTTTTTAAACGCCGTTCCGGGCACTTCGTCGATTGGTTCGGTGGTTGAAGCGGACCATGGCCAATCACGCGAAATTCGGTTGGTCTGGTTCGGGCGTGATGCCACTCGGGCATGATCCGCTCGCGTTAGCTGTTCTGTTGCCCTTACGCGCGCGAGGTGAGCGTCCGACCGCTCAAAAAGTCAAATTAAGATACCGTTATAATTCGCCGCTTGTTACTTTTTATAACTCGTTGATTATACGTGATTTTTACGTTTGGCTGGGGGACTAGGATTCGAACCTAGATTAACGGAGTCAGAGTCCGCTGTTCTACCGTTGAACTATCCCCCAAATTGCGGCGGCGGCGGAACGTCGGGCAACGCGTCTTTTGCTGAAACTGCACGGACCGCATCTTGCAGGAAAATCACCGGCAGATTTAAGCGGAAGAACGAAGCAAGGCAAGCTCCCGCGGGCGCCGATCCTGACTTCTCTTCGCGGTCATTGCCGGCCCGATGACAAACTCCGCGAGGATTTCGGCATCGATAATTCCGGCGCCGGGAATTTGGATTCGAGATTCGCGGCTCAGCGTTGCTGCGCCTGGCGGGAGACTCCGAAGACCACCGTGCCGATGCAGAGGATGCTGCAGGCCGCCGAGAACAGGAACACGTCGCGCGGCTCGCCGCGGTCCATGAACGTTCCGTAGATCGTCGGCGCGATTGCCGACCCGATGTTGAAGCCGGTGGACACGAAACCGAAAACGCGTCCGAACGCGCCCTGCGGCGTTGCCGCGCGCACCAGGAGGTCGCGCGAAGGCGGAGTTACACCAACGAAGAAACCGGACAGCGATGTCATGAGGACGAGCGCAAAGGAGGAAAAGTCGATGACGCCGACGAGGGCGGTCACGATGCCGGCGAGAGCGAGACCGAAGCCGGCGACCGCGGCATGACGCGAGGTGCGCGAGGCGAGCACGCCGCCGACCAACACGCCGAACGCGTTCATCAACAGCAATCCGGTCAGCGCCACATTGGCGAGCGTGTCGGTCGTGCCATAAAGCGCGCCGAGCGCAACCACGAGAAAGCTGTTGAGTCCCCCCATGATCGAAATGAGAACGAAGAAGCCCAGATTGAGAATGATGGGCGGCGAGAACAGGAGCCGCCAGCCGGAATCGGCGCCTGGCAAAGCGCCGTCCTCGGGCGGCGCTTTGACGCGGCGTTTCTCCGTCGATGGTGCGGCGGAGATCGGCCGCTGGGCGATCAGAAGGAGAAGCACCATGGCGCCGAGTATGGCGGCGCCGATATAGGCGCCGCGCCAGCCGAAGCGACTCTGCATCGCCAGCAGGGTGCCCGGCGCAACCGCCGAGCCGAGGATCCCGGCGAAGGTGTGAAACGAGAAGACCTGGCCGAGCCGCGTCGGTGCGCTGTGATCCGACAAAAGCGAATAATCGGCCGGATGATACACCGTGTTGCCGAGCCCGGCGAGCGCATACATAGCGACGAACACGGCGAAGGAATGGACGATGCCCGCGATCGCAAACGCGACGGTGCCGAGCGCCACGCCGGCGATCAGCACGAAGCGCGGCCCGAACCGATCGACCAAGAAGCCCGTCGGCGTCTGCAGCGCGGCCGAGACCAAATTGAAAGCGGTGAGCGCAAGCCCGAGATCAATGTAGCTCACGCCGTAATCGGCGCGCACGAACGCAAACAGTGGCGCCAACATGATCATGTAGTAATGGCTCAAGAAGTGCGCCGCACAAATAGGCGCGACTAGCCGCAATTCGCTCAACCGGCGTGCGGGGACGGAAACGGCTTGCGTCATCGGGTGGAATGCCCGGCGCCGTGCCCGCCCGCTTCGCGAAGCGCCTGCCAGATGCGAAACGGCGTCAACGGCATATCGAGATGACGGACGCCGCGATCGGCGAGCGCGTCGATGACCGCGTTCATCACCGAAGTCAGCGCGCCGGCGCAACCGGCTTCGCCGCAGCCCTTGACGCCGAGCGGATTGGTCTTCGCGGGCACGGGGTGTTCGGCAAGAACGAATGACGGCACATCGGCCGCGCGCGGCAGGGCGTAGTCCATGAACGAGCCGGTGAGCAATTGTCCGTCGCCGTCGTAGATCGTCATTTCCATAAGCGCCTGGCCGATGCCCTGCACCACGCCGCCGTGGAGCTGGCCGGCGACGATCAGCGGGTTGACGATGTTGCCGAAGTCGTTGACGCAAGCATATTTCAGCACTTCGACTGCGCCGGTCTCGGGATCGACTTCGACCTCGGCGATGTGGCAGCCATTGGGAAAGGTCGCGGCGCCGGGTCCTTCGCTCACATGCGTCACGTTGAGCGATTGCGGTGCGTCCGCAGGCAACTTGGCGCCGCCGTTGTGCAGCCGCCGCGCCAGCTCCATGATCGAGATGGCACGGTCCGTGCCGGCGATGACGAAGCGGCCATGGCTGAAGTCGATATCGGCGACGGCCGCTTCGAGCACGTGGCTCGCGATCTCCTTGCCCTTCTCGATGACTTTGGCTGCAGCTTCCACGATCGCGGTGCCGCTGTGCATGAGCGATTTCGAGCCGCCGCTGCCGCCGCCGATGATGAGCCGGTCGCTGTCGCCCTGGACGAGCGAGATCTTCTCGAACGGAATGCCGAGTTTCTCGCTCAACACTTGCGCGAACGGCGTGGCATGACCCATGCCGAAATCGAGCGTACCGGTCGTGAGCATGACCGTGCCATCGGCGTTGAAGGCCACGGCGGCCAGCTCCTTCGACGGCGGCGCGGTGACTTCCAGAAAATTACCGATGCCGAGGCCGCGCAGCTTGCCGCGCCTGCGGCTGTCGCGCTTGCGGCTGGCAAAGCCTTTGCCGTCGGCGAGTTCGAATGCCTGCTTCATCAGCGCGGCGAAGTCGCCGCTGTCATAGGTCACGGCGGACGCCGTTTTGTACGGCAGGTCCTGAGGGCGAATCTGATTGCGCCGGCGGAGCGCGAGGCGATCGATGCCCATTTCGGCGGCGGCGATATCGATCATTCTTTCCATGAAGTAATTGCCTTCGGGCCGGCCAGCGCCGCGATAGGGGCCGATCTGCGAGGTGTTGGTGAACACGCATTTGGATGAGACTTCGATCAGCGGGGTTTGGTACATGCCCTGCACGTTCTTCACGATATTGAGCGTTCCCGGGAACGGTCCCATCGGCGAAAGAAATGCGCCCATGTCGGCGAGGCAGGTGATGCGCACCGCGAGGAAGGCGCCGTCTTCCGCCAATGCGAGTTCGCCGGTGACCTCGTGATCGCGACCATGGCTGTCGGAGACGAAGCTTCCGGAGCGTTCGTCGGTCCACTTCACCGGCCGGCCCAAAGCGCGCGCGGCGTGCAGCACACAGATATATTCGGGAAACATCGCTGCCTTCATGCCGAACGAGCCGCCGACCTGGCCGGTGATGACGCGCACGGCCTTGGCGTCGACGCCGAGCGCCTCGGCGAGGTTGGCGCGCATGCCGACCACGCCCTGCGAGCCCACGTACAATGTGAAGCGGGCGCCGTCATAAGCGGCAAGCGCGGCGCGCGGCTCCATGGCGTTGACGACCACGCGGCTGTTGACGAGCTTCAATCGCGTGACGTGGGCCGCGGTCGCAAACGCGGCTTTGACCGCCTCCGCGTCGCCATAATGATAATCGAGCGCAACGTTGCCGGGGACGTCCTCGTAGAGGAGCGGGGCGCCATCGCGCGCGGCTTGTTCGGCCGAAATGACCGCGGGGAGGGGTTCGATCTCGATCTCGACCGCTTCGGCCGCGTCCTTGGCGGCGAGCACCGTCTCGGCGACGATGCAGGCGACCGGGTCGCCGACATAGCGCACCTTGTCCTTTGCCAAGGCCCCACGCCATGGCTTGCGCATCGGCGAACCGTCGCGATTCTTGAACGGCACGACGCATTTGAGCGGGCCATAGCCGTCGAGATCGGCGGCGGTGTAGATACCGAGCACGCCCGGCATTTTCCGCGCAACATCGCAGTCGATGGCGCGGATGATGCCGTGCGCGTTACGGCTGCGTACTAGCACCGCATAGGCCTGGCCGGGGAAGTTGAAGTCGTCGGTGTAGCGGCCTTGTCCGCGCAGCAACATCGGGTCCTCGCTGCGCGGCGCCGACTGCCCGACGGCAAATTTCTCAACCGCCAATCTTTCCGCGGCCACGTCGCCCGCGGCTAAACTCTCCGCCCGCCCGTCGGCAGGCTGGTGCAAATTCATGGCCGAATCCCTAAACCTCTTGTGGTCAGATAAGGGAGTTGCCGGAGCGCGACAAGCTGGGCGCGGGCATGGCTTGTAGGCAGATCGCGCACAGTATTGGCCCTGCAGCCGACGACTGATACACTTTGCCTGATTTGAGCTTGAACAGGATCCGCAGCCGTTGAGCGGCCTCAGCTCCGGCGCGGCAGGACGGTATGGATGAACGCGGAGGTCCCGCCGACCGGCGGCCGCGACGGCCATGGGGCGTCGCGACGGCGCTCGCGATGGGCGCGTCGAACACCGTACGGCATCCGCGGCGGTGGCCTCCGGCGCGATGATCGGCAAGCGCACGTGAACGAGCTTGCCGGCGGAACCTATGCCGCGCTCGACCTCGGCACGAACAATTGCCGGCTGCTGATCGCCCGCCCGACCGCAGATGGTTTCCGCGTCGTCGATGCGTTCTCCCGTATCATTCGCCTCGGCGAGGGAGTCGTCGCCTCGCGCCGCATCAGCGAGGCGGCGATCACGCGCGCGGTCGAGGCGCTCCAAGTGTGTCGCGACAAGATGCGCGCACGCGGCGTCGGGCGCGCGCGGCTCATTGCGACAGAAGCCTGTCGCGCGGCCGAGAACGGCGAGGCGTTCCGCGCCCGTGTCGCCGAGGCGGTCGGCCTCGAACTCGAGATCATCGATTCCGCGACCGAGGCGAGACTGGCGGCGACCGGTTGCACGGAGCTGGTCGATCCCGCAGCCGCCGGCGTGATCCTCTTTGATATCGGCGGCGGGTCGTCCGAACTGGTGCGGCTCGGCCGGCCGAACGGAGTTCGGCGCGGGCCGCCGCGGCCGGACATCATCGGCTGGACCTCGCTGCCGGTCGGGGTCGTCACCCTTGCCGAGCGTTACGGCGGCACCGTGGTGCCGCGCGCCATCTACGACGCCATGGTCGAAGAGGTCGCCGCCTTCGTCGACGACTTTGCCGCCGCACAGCGCCGCGACCTCGACGGCTTCCATATGCTCGGCACGTCTGGCACGGTGACCACGATCGCCGGAGTGTTCTTGAATCTCAGGCGCTACGATCGCCGGCGCGTCGACGGCTGCTGGCTGTCCGACGAGGAGATATCGCGCGTGGTGGCGCAGCTCATGGCCATGAGCTTTGACGAACGCGCGGCCAATCCCTGCATCGGCGCCGAACGCGCCGATCTCGTCCTCGCCGGCTGCGCCATCCTCGACGCCATCCGCCGCGCTTTTCCCTGCACGCGGCTGCGCGTCGCCGACCGCGGCCTGCGCGAGGGCATGCTGGTCGAGATGATGCGCGAAGACGGCGCGTGGGGGGAAGCCTGATCGGGTCATGGCGAAGCTCAAGCGGGAGAAGCGGCGGACGCCGTCCTCGCGTGCCTGGCTCGAACGCCAGATCAGCGATCCCTATGTGGCGCGCGCGAAACGCGAGGGCCTTCGCTCCCGCGCGGCCTACAAGCTCGTTGAGATCGACGACAAATATCGCCTCCTCAAGCCGGGGGCGCGGGTGGTCGATCTCGGCGCGGCGCCCGGCGGCTGGAGCGAGGTCGCTGCACGGCGGATCGAAGCGAATGGGCGCGTGATCGCCATCGACCTTCTCGACATGAAGCCGATCGCGGGAGTCGAATTCCTCAAGCTCGACTTTCTTGACGAAGCCGCTCCGCGGCGACTCAAGGCGTTGCTCGGCGGCAAGGCCGACGTTGTGCTCTCCGACATGGCGGCCAACGCCACGGGCCATCGCCAGACCGATCACCTGCGCATCATGGCGCTCGCCGAGGCGGCCGCGCATTTCGCCCGCGAGGTGCTCGCCGAAGGCGGAAGCTTCCTCTGCAAGGTGCTGCAAGGCGGCACCGAAGCGGCTCTCCTCTCCGCGCTCAAGCGCGATTTTACCAGCGTCAAGCACGTCAAGCCGCCGGCAAGCCGCAGCGAGTCGGCCGAGCTTTATCTCTTCGCTAAAGGATTTTGCCGCAGAGACGCAACTGGGATTTAGAGATCGCAGGAACAGTTTGTTTCAAAAACGTCATTGGTCGTAGACCGAACGCATATGGCTGTTATATTTAATGTGACGCTGGTCGGATTCGAACCGACATTGCCCTTGGGGGCGCTGGATCCTCAAGTCCAGTGCGTCTACCGTTTCTATTATATAAAACTTTTCATGGCATCATGGGGGGTCATATTGGAATTGCGGTCGAACCTGACTTCGCGGCCCTATGAAGCCGCGGCCTCATTGAAGCTCTGTCTGTCAGGCTTCGTGTGTAACAACACAGAATTTCTTGGCCGAGACGATCAATTCGATTTGTTCTTGGCTAGGCCTCTTGCGAAACGGTTCTCAAGGGAAAGATACAATGGAATACGCAGCACTCGTGCGCGCCGTCGAACAGGATGCGGCGCTCCGCAGAAAGCAAGCTTTGCAACCGGTTGGGGGAAAGAACGATAAGATTTTTCCATCCACCTATCCGGAGGAACGGCGCGGCCAAGGACCGCGCCATGTGTTCGAACGACGGCGTCTCAATGGCCGCGAGGCGTGGTGCGTGCTGGTCGATAGCGTGCAGAGCCAAGCCAACAGGCTCGAGGAAGCTCTGCTCGCCGCGGTGCGCCAAGGCGTGATCGCGCTGCCGTATGTGACTGTCGATTTCCGCGGCGCTGGGCTCTCCGGCATCACTGAAATCACGTCGCTCGAAGCGCCGCATCGGGTGTACGACGCCATTCTTCGCGACAGCTCGCTCGATGGCCAGCCCTTCATGAAAAGCGAGCTCGGCATCCGCCTTGCCGAGGCCAAGCCGGGCGATGCGACGGCGCTGCTGGAGACATCACCCACCGCGCTGCTGCTGGGCGCCTGGTACTCCACGGGCGAAGGCGGCGGACTTGGCGCCAAATTTCCCCGCTGTTTGGTGTCGGAGATCATCGCCGTGGACGTGCCGGTGGAGGATGGTCCGACGGACGCACGCACCGGGGAAGTCGAGGTGCGCACTTCGGGCCGGCGCACCGGCAGCCGCATCGACCCGCTCGGCGTGCTGCGCAGAGTCGAAGTGTTCAAGGGCTCCCAAGGGTGGGATGTCGTCAAGGAACGCGCCGGCAGGAACGCCAAGCAGGTGCGGCCTTCGGAGATTAACCACGGCAACATTGCGCCGACCGTCCACCCGCTCGGCATTACCTGTGACTACGTTGAGCACACCGCTGTGCTGAGCTTCGCTGGTCTGCGTCGGCTCGGCTTCGGCGGCGGCGAACGTGACGCCGCGGCGCGCACGCTCCTCGCGGCGCTCGGGCTTGTCGCGCTGGCTGAACAGGATGCGTGCGGCTACGCGCTGCGCTCGCGCTGTGACCTCGTCTGCGAAGGCCGGGCGCCGTTCGAGCTCGTGCATGCCGACGGCGGCATCGATGATCTGAAAATCGACCGCGCCGCCGCTCGGGCACTCTACGCCGCTGCGCTCGACGCTGCGCGCAAGGCCGGGTTCAAGCTCGTGGCCGATCCGATCCGGTTGACGCCGCAGGACAAGCTAGTCGAGATCGTGCGCCGCAGCCAAGTGTTGGCGCTCGAAGGCGAGGGCGGTGAAGCTGACGAAGGCGACAAGTAGCCATGCCGCTCGTTCTCGAAATCGAGCATCTGCTCGGCGTCGCCTTCGCCGCGGTGAATCCGGCGAGTATCGTACCGGACTGGCCGCCGCAGCCCGATCGCGTGTTCTCCGCCCTGGTCGCCGCCTGGGGCGCGCGCGGCGAACGGGCGGACGAGCGTCGGGCGCTTGAGTGGCTGGAGACGCAGCCGGTTCCTGGAATTGCCGCCAGCAGCGGCTTTGCCCGCACGCCGGCCACTGTCTTCGTTCCCCCGAACGATCCGGAAACCGGGCGAGTCGCTGACCGCTCCGTCATGCCTGCTTTTCGTCGACGACAACCGCGGCGCTTTCCCGCTTTCCGGCCGGATGATCCCATTGTGCAACTCGTCTGGCGCGATGTGCTGGCCGATGGCGCAATGATTGCGACGCTCAACGCCCTGGCGGCTGATACTCCTTCTATCGGTCATCCGTCGAGCCTGACCCGCTGCCGCTTCCGCGCCGACGAGGCACCTGAGCGGACAGTGAGCCCACGACGGCGAATCTACCAGGGACGGCTGGCTGAACTGGAGCGCAGCTATCATGCTGGTCGCCGGCCGAACTCCGGAAATGCCGTACGCGCCGCACCCGCCATCGTATCAAAACCGCCGAAAAGCATGTTCTCCGATCGCTGGCTGGTGCTGGAGCAGGTCGAAGATCGAGGCGAAATGCCGGACCTGCGCGCCGCCGCCCTGGTCGGCAAGGCACTTCGGTGTGCCTTGATGGCTGGATACAGGAGAATCGGAGAGGAGGCGGCGATTCCTCCGGTCGTCTCCGGCCATGCTGTCGATGGTGCTCCGAGTGCGGATTTGCATCTCGCCATTGCGCCACTCGCCTTTCTCGGATCGCAATTTGCCGACGAGCGCGTGTTCGGTTTTGCGCTGATCCCGCCAGGCGACGGAAAGCTGCTCGAGGATGAGAGTTTTCGCAACGCGCTACTGGTGGTGGCCCCGTGGAAAGAAGAGCAGGAGCGGCGCGAAATCAGCTTGACGGCCCACGGCTTCAATATCGTGCTCACGCCGTCGCCACGGCGCGAACTCCATTCGCTTGACCCGGCGCCCTATGTGGCCGTGGCGAAGACCTGGGCGACCTGCACGCCGATCGTGCTCGATCGCCATCTGAAAACAAAAGGCAATGCCGAACGCGAGGCCGAAATCGGGCAGTTGCTGAGCCAAGCCTGCCTGAATATCGGCCTGCCGGCGCCCGCGCGCATCGCCGCCGGCAAACATTCGGCCGTGGCGCGCGCGCCGTCGGCTTATCCGTCGGCCCGGGCGCCGCGCTGGACCGGCTGGCGCCTGCCGAACAGCCTCGCCAGCCGCCAACTCACGCATGCCGTGCTGCAGTTCGGTCAACCGGTGCGCGGACCTGTCATCCTGGGCGCAGGTCGCTTCGCGGGTCTCGGCCTCTGCCGCGCACTCGATCCGGAGCGGCGCTGAGATGACCGCACTGACGCATGATGATTTCGCCGCATTCTTTCGCGCCGTCTGGAACGTGGAGAATCCCTTTCCATGGCAACAGGACCTTGTGCAGGGCCTTGCCACCGGAAAGGACCCGCGCCGCGGCTACGATGGCCCGGCGGGTGTATGGCCCGACGTGCTCGATCTGCCGACCGGCTCGGGAAAGACCGCGGCACTCGATATTGCCGTCTTCCACCTGGCGCTGGAAGCGACGAAGGGCGGCGAACGCCGCGCGCCGGTGCGTATCGCCTTCGTGGTTGACCGCCGCCTGATCGTGGACGACGCGTTCGAGCGGGCCAGACGCCTGTGCGACACGTTGGACTGGTCGTTGCTCGACGATGAGCGCGCAAAGGAGTTGGAGGATCGGAGGGCCAATCTGGCAGAGAGTATTCGCCGCGTGCGCGCGGAGCCTGTCGTCAAGCGCGTAGCTCTTCAGCTTCGCGAACTCGCCGGCCCTGGTCAACCGCCGCTGATTGCGCGTGCCCTACGCGGCGGCGCCCCGCGCGAGGACGATTGGGCGCGCACGCCGGTGCAGCCGACCATCCTTTGCTCTACGGTCGACCAGGTTGGCTCGCGTCTTCTGTTCCGTGGCTATGGCGTCAGCGACTCGATGAAGCCCATCCATGCCGGCCTGCTGGGTTCCGATTGCCTGATCCTGCTCGATGAAGCACATCTGTCAGAGCCTTTCCGGCAAACGCTGGACGCGATCAAATATTTGCGCGCACCCGACGCGGCGCCGTTTGGCTTCACCGTGCTGACGGCAACGCCCAGTCAAGATGAGGAAGAGAAGGAGAAAAAATTTGCGCTGTCTTCTGCCGACAAGGCCCATCCGGTATTGTCGCGAAGAATCGGCGCCTCCAAGCCTGCCCGTCTGATCGAGATAGCTGGCAAGCAGGGCATCGACACCGAATCTCGGCGCGCGGAAGCGGTCGCCCAGGAAGCCGAAGCCGTCCTCGAAAAGTTGCAAGCCGCGGGCATTGCTCACCCGGCAATCGGCGTCGTTGTCAACCGCGTGGCGCGCGCCCGTGCAGTGTTTGATCGACTTCGAACAGAATTGCGGGACGCCGCCGATGTCGTTTTGCTTATTGGGCCCGCCCGTGAGATCGACCGCGACCGGCATGCCGACCGCCTGAAGCCGATCCGAACCGCGGACGACGACGAGCGGCGCGCAATGCTTAAGCCGCTGGTGGTCGTCGCTACGCAAACCATTGAGGCGGGAGTCGATATCGACTTTGACGGCCTCGTGACGGAGGCGGCGGCGTTCGATGCGCTCCGGCAGCGTTTCGGCCGCCTCAATCGCGCTGGCCGCGACGTCGTCGTCGAAGCAGTGGTGCTGGCGCACAAGGACGACATCGGCACCAAAGCGGACGATCCGGTTTACGGTGACCGCATCGCGAAGACATGGACTAAGCTGATGGAGCTTGCGCCCGAGCCGGGTGATCGTGTGGATTTCGGCATTGAGGCGCTGCGGCGGCAGATCAGCGAGAAGGAGGCCGCCGAACTTGCCGCGCCAACTGCAAACGCGCCTGTCCTGTTGCCGGCCTATGCGAATCTCTGGTCGCATACATCGCCGATTCCCAACGCTGACCCGGAGGTCGCACTGTTCCTGCACGGGCCCGACTGCTCGCCCGCCACGGTGCAGATCGTCTGGCGCGCCGATATTGACGAACAGAACGACCTTCGGCCGGCCATGGAGAAGAACAGGACCGCGAGCGCCCGGCTGATCGAACTCTTCAAGCTCGTGCCGCCGCGCGCGGCCGAGGCCGTCGAGGTGCCGCTGTGGGCTGCGCGGGCTTGGCTTGAGCGGATGGATGCGAATCAGGCCGACTTTTCCGACGCGGTGGAGCACAGCACTGGGCCGGATCACGAGCCGGGGGTAGGCCGGCGCGCATTTCGCTGGGCGGGGGAGGACAGCGACCGCACCACCGTAGTCCATGCGAGCGCGTTGCGAAATGGCGACCTGATCGTCGTGCCAGCCGAGTATGGCGGCTGCGACGAATGGGGCTGGAATCCGAATTGGAGCCAGCGTGTGAGCGACGTCGCGGAAAGGGCCGCTTGGCCTTATCGCGCTCGTCGTTTCGCCGTGCGGATTACGCCCTCGCTGATCGCGCAGGGCTTTCCTAACGAACCATCGTCCGCCGTCGGTTCGATCGTCGGCGATCTGAAGAAGGTCCTTGCTAATCTCAAAGAAGGTCGTACAGCGCCACTTTTGGACACGGTCCTCGAGCTCCACTTGCCGGGCGAGATGAAAGCCTTTCTTCAAGCGCTCACACATTCGCGTAGGCGCCGATTGGAACGGGTATTCAGCTACGATTCCAGCGTGGAGGAGATCCCGCGCGGCGTAATCTTCGTCGCACCAAGAGGCATAGAGTCCTCTGGGGAGGATGCGGCTGACTTTGAGGGCGCCACGCAACAGGCCTTGGCGGCGGTGCCGGCAACGGAAAATAATGAATTGAGCGCGGCTTCCGACCGATCGGTGCCGTTGGTGACGCATTGCAGGGACGTCCGTGCTTGGGCCGGGAGTTTCACCATTCGCGCCGGGTTGCCGCCAGATCAAAGCGATGACGTGACGCTTGCGGCCTTCCTTCATGACCCTGGCAAGGCCGACGGGCGTTTTCAGACTTTTTTTGCGGGCGGCGATCCCTATGGACCGGATGCCGCCGAACCTCTCGCCAAATCCGGCCAAACGCGCTTGCCTGCGGGCGCCTGGGATCGTGCCGGGCTGCCTGACGACTGGCGGCACGAGGCACTGTCGGTTCGTCTGGCCATCGTCCATCCCGATCTGAAGCATGCCCACGATCGCGCGTTGATGCTGTGGTTGATCGGAGTCCACCACGGCTACGGTCGTCCGCTGTTTCCCCACGCCGACCCGCTGGATGCCGAAAAGCGACGTATTGAACTGCCGCGAGGGCTCGGTGGCGCATTGACGTTGGAAGGCACCCCGGGACCGCAATCCCTCGCCTTCGATTTCGAGGGGCAGGATTGGACGCAGATATTCGAGACGTTGAAGGCAAGATACGGCATCTGGGGGCTGGCGCGGCTGGAGGCTTTTGTTCGTCTCGCCGACCATCGCGCGTCTGAGGCGGGAGCGCCGCCGCAGGCAGTCCGACCGTACAAGGAGGCGGCCGAATGATGATGCCCGGCCGCGTTCACCGTCTCGAAGGACTCGATCCCGACAATCTGCTCGCCTTCTTGGCGCTGCTCGGACTGCTCCGCGCCTTGGAGACCGCGCGTCCCGACTGGCATCCGCGCGCTGCCTGGGATGTCGATCACCCGCCGTTGCGCCCGCGCCTGTTTTTGGCGGGGCCAGAGTCGCCAATGGCGATCTGCGAAGCCGCCGCTGAAGGAGCGGCTGCGCTCGCGGAAGATTATGGTTTTCCCCGGAGCGCAGAGCCCAGTGCGGAGCCTCAGAATGATCTGAATTATGCGATGAAGACGGCGCGAAAACTGCTGGAGCGTGCTGCGAGAGGCCGAGACCGCCGGCGCGCCGACCTTTGGAGCGCGCTTATGTGCGACAAGGCCGGGAAGGACGACAAGATCGAGGCCACTCCGCTGTGCCTCCTCTTCGGCCAGGGTCATCAGCACTTTCTCGATCGCTTGGCGAGCGTTCCGCGAACCGAGGCGCCGCCGCCGCGCGGCCGGGGCAGGAATGCCATCACTTTGTCGGCCGCCGAGACTTTGCACGAGGCACTGTTCGAGTCCTGGACTCGGCAAGACCCTACGCCCGCGTTCCGCTGGGATCCCGCCGAGGATGTCCGCTACGCGCTGCGGGCTGATGATCCGTCCGGTGAAAAGTCCACCACCCAGCACGGTGCCAATCGGCTGGCGGCGCTGGGCCTGCCGGTTCTGACTGCGGCACCGGTCCAACGCGGCCAGCGCGTCAGATTGCAGGTGCTGGGCGGTGCTTTCGAGCGCAACGAATTCGTCTTCAGTTGGCCGATATGGCAAGAGGGGGCAACTCTCGCCAGCATCCGCGCACTCCTTGGCCATCCAGAACTGGCAAACGGTCCATCAGCGCTTGTCAATCTTGGCGTGGTGGAAGTTCGCAGAACACGCCGGATCAGCGTGGGCAAATTCATGAATTTCACCTGGGCCGAGGCGGTGCCGTCGGCCACCTGAAGAGTAGCGGCCTGGGCATTGGTCCTGATTTTCGAGCGAGCATGCCATTATTCCGTTCTGTTAGATTGAAACTTGCTGCGTCCCGCAAGCTCCGCGCCGGCATCGGGCGCAAGGCGGGCGAAGATCAGGCTGGCGGCGGCGGTGAGCGCGCCGACGACGAGGAACGCCGGCGAAAAATCCGTGGCGCCCATCGCCGTCTGATGCCTAAGCCGCAGCGTCATCTCGACGATGAGCGCGCCAACGGCGACGCCGGTCGACAATGACAATTGCTGGGCGGCGGAGGCGAGCGCGGTCGCCCGGCTCATGAGCCGGGGCTCGATCTCCGCATAGGCGATGGTGTTGATGCTGGTGAATTGCAGCGAGCGAAAGAAGCCGCCTGCGAGCAGAATGGCAACCATCCCCGCAAAGGGCATGCCCGGCACGAAGCTCGCGCAGGCGGCGAGAAAGGCGGCGCTGAAGAGGCAGTTGTAAACGAGCACCGGGCGGTAGCCGAAACGTCTCAGCACGCCGGCGACGGCCGCCTTCATGAACAGCGAGCCGAGCGCGGCGGTAAAGGTGATGAGGCCGGACTGGAACGGCGTCAGGTCGAAGCCGAGCTGCAGCAGGAGCGGCAGCAGAAACGGCAGCGCCCCGATTCCGAGCCGGAACATGAAGCCGCCGAAGACGCTGGCGCGGAACGTGGCGAACTTGAACAATTTGAGATCGAGGATCGGCGCTGCCATGCGCCGGGCATGGACAATGTAAGCAGCGGCGGCAATGGCGCCGACGGTAATAAGCGTGGCCGCCACTCCGGCCGGCAGGAAGTTGAGTCCCATGACCGAAAACCCGAAGGCAAGCCCGCCGATGCCGAGCCCGGACAGTACGAACCCGACGAAGTCGAACGGGTCGGACCGCTCGGCGCGGATGTCGGGAATAAAGCGCGTCGCCATGGCGATGCCGAGGAGGCCGATCGGCACATTGATGATGAAGATCCAGTGCCACGACGCGTAGGTCGTGATGAAGCCGCCGAGCGGTGGACCGCAGATCGGACCTACAAGCGCCGGTATGGTCACCAAGGACATGGCGTTGACCAGAAGCTGTTTGTCGATGCTGCGCACCAGGATGAGGCGGCCGACCGGCGTCATCATTGCGCCGCCCATGCCCTGAACGATCCGTGCCAGCACGAACTCGTGGAGCGAGCGCGAGAGCGCGCAGCCGATCGAGCCGAGCACGAACACGCCGATGGCGATGCGGAACACCTTGCGCGCGCCGAAACGGTCGGCGGTCCAGCCGCTCGCCGGGATGCAAATGGCGAGCGCCAGCAGGTAGGAGGTGACCGCAAGCTTCAGCGCCAGCGGGTTGGTGCCCAGCGCCCGCGCGATCGCCGGCAGCGACGTGGCGATCACGGTGGAGTCCATGTTCTCCATGAACAGCGCCACCGCGACGATGAGCGGGACGACGCGGTCGTACGGGCTTGGCGCCATGAGCGGCTATCGGCTTGCGGCGGGGCCGGCCTTGAGCCGCTGCAGGCCTTCGGCGGGTTGCCGGAAGGTCGGGTCGATCGCGAGCGCCTTGCGGAAGTCAGCGATGGCGCCCGCGGTGTCGGCGAGCCGTTCGCGGATGAGGCCGCGCGTGGAGAATGCGCTCGCCGAACGCTCATTGAGCGCGATGGCGCGATCGACGTCGGCTAGGGCCTGGGCGTTGTCGCCGGCGAGGTAGTGCGCCCAGGCGCGATTGTAATAGGCGAGCGCGGCGCTCGGCGCCAGTTCGATGGCTCGCGAGTAGTCGCCAATGCTGCCGTCAAGGTCGAGCCGGTCGCGCCGGACGTTGCCGCGATTGATGTAGGCGTCGGCCAGGCGCGGATCGAGCTTGATGGCCTCATTCAGGTCGGCGATGGCGCGTTCGTTGTCGCCCTTGGCCTGCCAGGCGCTGCCCCGATTATTGTACGCCGCCGCCGTCGGATGGAGCTTGATCGCCTCGTCGTAATCGGCAATCGCGCGGTCGAGATCGCCCTTGCGCCGCCAGGCGATGCCGCGATTGTAGAACGCCGCGGCATAATTCGGATCGATGCGCAGGGCTTGGTCGTAATCGGCGATGGCGCGATCGGGATTGCCTTTGTCGTCGAAGGCGTTGCCGCGGTTGTTGTAGGCGATGGCGAATTTCGGGTTGAGCTTGATGGCTTGATCGTAATCGGCGATGGCGCGGTCGAAGTCGCGCTTTTGATAGAAGGCATAGCCGCGCTCGTTGTAGGCGCCGGCATGTTGCGGATCGAGCCGGATGGCTTCGCTCAGATCGGCGATGGCGCTGTCGAGATCGCCGTCGCGACGCAACGCGATGCCGCGATCGTAGTGAATGCGGGCATTGTTGGGATCGAGGCGGATCGCCTCATTATAATCGGCGATAGCGGCGTTGTGGTCGCCCTTGTCGTCATGGGCGTTGCCGCGGTTGTTGTAGGCGTCGGCATTGTTCGGATCGAAACGAATCGCGGCGTCGAAATCGGCGATGGCGCGGTCGTAGTCCCGCTTCTGGTAGAACACGAGGCCGCGGTTGTCGTAGGCGAGAGCGAATTGCGGTAAGAGCTGAATGGCGCGACCGAAGTCGACGACGGCGCGGGTGTAATCGCCTTTGGCGCGCCAGGCATCGCCGCGATTGTTGTAGGCGGCGGCGAAATTGCCGTCGAGCCGAACAGCCTGGTTGTAATCGGCGATGGCGCGGTCGAAATCGCCTTTCTCGAACCAAGCGATGCCGCGGTTGTTGAGCGCGGCGGCGTTTTTCGGATCGAGCTTGATCGCCTCATCGTAATCGACGATCGCGCTATCGAGGTCGCCCTTGCGCCGGAACGCGAGGCCGCGGTTGAAATAGGCCGCGGCGTAATTGGGCGACAATCGGATCGCCTCATTGTAATCGGCGATGGCGCGGTCGAAATCCCCCTTCTCGTCGAAGGCATTTCCGCGCGTCATGAACGCGTTGGGATCGGTCGGGTCGAGCCTGATCGCCGCGTCAAGGTCGGCGATGGCGCCGTTGAAATCGTGCTGGGCGAAATGCGCGCTGCCGCGGTCGGCCAGGGCGCGCGAGTCGTCGGGATTGAGCCTGATCGCCGCGTCGAAATCGCCGATCGCGCCGGCGAGATCGCCCTTGGCGCGCAACGCCACGCCGCGATCGTGATGCAGGACCGCGAGATTGGCCGGCTGATAACGGCCGGACTCGATCAGCGCCGTGCAGGAGGCGATTCGCTCCTCGTTGCTGGCGCGCCATTGTCCGGTGCAACGTCGCTCATCGGGCGAGTCTTGCGCCTGAGCGCCTGCGGCACACGCCAGCGGCAAGGCGAGGGCGAGTGCAACCCACACGGCCGAAGAGGGACGCGGCGACGCCCGCCTCATTTCGCCCGCGAGGTGGGCAAAACGGTTGGATTTTTGTCGCATTGTTCCGTCTCGGCTGCGTCAATCTACTCTGCCAGGACCCCGCCGGCCAACCGGCGCCGCACCATCTATGAATCCGGGCGCGGACATGCTAGGAACCGCCGCCAACCCAAAAGCGGGCCATTGAGTCGAGCGAGCAGGCGGGGAGGGCGAGTGCCTCACCCGCGCGAGCTTCGTCTTTACCAACCGGCCTTTCCGGCGCGCCCGCACCACAAGCCCGTAACGCCTTTTTGCGGGCACAAGCGGAGTTGGCAATGCTTAAAGACGTTCCGCGCGAGGGGCTGACCTTCGACGACGTGCTCATCAAGCCCGGTCTGTCGGACGTGCTGCCTTCCGAAGTGGATATCCGCTCGCGCCTCACGCGCGGCATCACGCTCAACATCCCCATTATCGCCTCGGCCATGGATACGGTCACCGAGGCGCATATGGCGATCGCCATGGCGCAGGCGGGCGGCATCGGCGTCATTCACCGCAATCTCGACCCCGCCGTGCAGGCGGCGCAGGTGCGCCAAGTGAAGAAATTTGAATCGGGAATGGTGGTCAATCCGGTCACCATCCATCCTGGGGCGACGCTCGCCGACGCGCTGGCGCTGATGCAGGAGAATC
>JASHRY010000201.1 GCA_030037105.1 Xanthobacteraceae bacterium | reverse complement strand
CTGGCCTTCAGACGGCGAAATCACGCCCGATGCGCTTGCCAACGTGCCCCTCATCTTGCTTCGTCGGCGGTCGGGCGGCGGCATCTACGAGCGGATCATTGAGGCATTTGCGGCCGCCAGCGTTTCCTGTTCTGTCGTGGCGGACTGCAACGATACCTCGGCGATCTATCCGCTCGTCGAACGCAATGTGGGTCTCGGATTGCTACCGGTCCACGCCTACATAAGCCGCATCCCGGATTTTCGATGCATCCGGTAGCTCAGCTTTCCGCCCCGGAACGGCTGGCGCTTATTTATCCACACGGCCGCCGCCAGCTTCCCGCCGTGCAACGGGCGATGGACCTGTGCCGGAAGAGCCTACGAGCGAAGTGAATTGGGGCGCTGCGCATCGAAGGTGGCCGCGCCATCTGCGCCGCGTTCAGAATGAAGGCTGCGGCGCAGATGGGCCATTGGATCACATTACTTCGCATCCTTGGCCGCCTGCTCGATCAGCTTGGCGACGATTTTGGGCTGCGACATAAAGATGGCGTGGCTGCCCTTCACCTCTATAGTGGTGCTGCCCGCACGCTTCGCCATGAAGCGCTCCAGGTCGGGATTTATCATACGGTCGTCCGTCGCGACCGCATACCAACTCGGCTTGTTGTGCCAAGCCGCGTTGGTAATCGGAGTGCCGAACGCGCTGGTGCTGATCGGCACCTGTGAGATCGCCATGAAGTTGGCTTCCTTCGCCGGAACATCCGCGGCGAAGTCGGCATGGAAGGTCTTCGGATTGACGATCACATAGCCTTCGCCCGCGGGAACTGCACTGTTCGCCGCCGGCGGCTTTTGTTTCAGCAGACCGCCGAGGGTCTCGCCGTTGTCCGGCTGGAAGGCCGCGATATAGACCAAGCCGCGGACTTGCGGCTCATTGCCTGCCTCGGTGATGACGGCGCCGCCATAGCTGTGGCCGACGAGGATCAGCGGGGCATTTATGCGCTCGATGATGCGCTTGGTGGCCGCGGCGTCGTCGGCGAGCGAGGTTTCGGGTTCCTGCACGACCGAAACAGAATACCCGTCGCGCTCCAGGATGTCGGCGACCGCGCGCCAGCCTGAGCCGTCGGCGAACGCGCCATGGACCAGAACAACATTCTTGATCGGCTCGGCTGACGCCACGCCGGACATGCCAAAAGCGAGGACGGCGGCGGAGACCGAAGCGGTGAGAAGACGCTTCATTGCAACTCTCCTTTCTGTGCTTTCTAAAGAGCCGGCTGGTTGGGACAAAATCTCGCCGGCCGTCTCAAAATTTGCGCCGATCCCGACCGCAAAACCAATACTGTCTCCATCATGACTCTTACGACCTTCGTAAGGATGGCCCTTTAGGCGACGCGCCAATCGTCCTTTAGAAATGGCTGAACGAGGGCCGCGCGAAATCGAGCGTGCGGCCGTCGTGAATGAAGCGCGCGCCCCGTCCGGCCGCCACGCGCCCGATCTCGGTCGCCGGAACGCCCGCGGCCCGCGCCGCGGCGCAAAACGCCGCGAGGTCCTTCGGCGCAAGCGTCAGGACGATCTCATAATCGTCGCCGCCGGTGAGCATCGTCTCGATCAGCGTCGGCTCGGCGGCGAGCGCCGCGCGCGCCGCTTCCGAGAGCGGCACGCGGGCGACGTCGATCTCGGCCGCGATCGACGAGGCACGGCACAGCTTGGCGAGATCGCCGGCAAGTCCGTCGGAGACATCCATCGCCGCCGTGGCATGGCGCATGACCGCTTCGGCAACGGCGTTGCGCGGCTCGGGCAGCAGATAGCGTTGCCGCAGATGGGCGGCCATCGTTGCCGTGAGTCGCCACCGCTCGGCTGGATCGCGCCGGCCCTCCCCGCGCCGCAGCTTGACGCCCAGCGCGGCGTCGCCGATCGTGCCGGTCACCACGACACAGTCGCCGATCTTGGCGGTCGAGCGCCGCACCATCTTGCCGTGCGGCACCGCGCCAAAAGCCGCGATCGAGACCGACGTCGGTCCAGGCGTGCGGTCGGTGTCACCGCCGAAGAGCGGGCAGTCATAGCGGGCGGCGTCCTCGCCGAGCCCCGCGGCAAAGGCGGCAAGCCAAGCCTCGTCGGTTGCGGCCGGCACGGCGAGCGAGAGGAGAAAACCGATCGGCTTTGCGCCCTTGGCGGCGAGATCGGAGAGATTCATGCGCAGCGCTTTGCGGCTGATGGCGTCGGGCGGATCGTCGGGAAAGAAATGGACGCCGGCAATGACGCCGTCGGTGGTGAGCACGAGGTCGCATCCGGAGGGCGGCGTCAGCACCGCCGCGTCGTCGCCGAGACCGAGCGCGCCGGGATGCGTGGCAAGCGGACGGAAATAGCGCGCAATCAACTGTTCCTCGGCCGAGGGTTCGTATTCGCGCCCGGACATGGCTCAGCCGCCGGCGAATTCGGCCGCGCGCAGATGGCGCGCGAGTTGATCGAGCACGGCGTTGACCATGCCGGTTTCCTCCGCGTCGACGAACGCGCCGGCGATATCGACATATTCCGACATCACCACGCGCGCCGGAACCTCGCGCCGATGGGCAAGCTCGTAGGCGCCGGCCCGCAACACCGCGCGTAGCAACGCCTCGATGCGCTTGAGCGGCCAGCCGCGCGCCAGCGCGGCGTCGATTTGCGGGTCGAGCCGGCTCTGCTCGCGGACCACGCCGCCGACAATGTCGCGGAAGAACGCCGTTTCCGCCGGACGGTATTGCTCGCCCTCGATCTCGCCGCCGAGCCAATGGCTTTCGAACTCGGCAAAGATGTCGTTCAAGCCGGTGCCGGCCACATCCATCTGATAAAGCGCCTGCACCGCGGCGAGGCGGGCAGCGCCGCGCTTGTTGGCCTTGCGCCCCGCCTTCGTGCCGGCTTTTTCGGCAGGGCGAGCCATCTCAGCGCCCCGCCAGCCGACGCTTGAGGCGCACGAGCGCAAGGACGGCGCGCGCGGCTTCGCCGCCCTTGTCCTGCTCCTCGACGCGGGCGCGGGACAGGGCTTGGGCCTCGTTCTCGACGGTGATGATACCGTTGCCGACGGGCAGCGCGCGGGCGATGGCGAGGTCCATCAATCCGCGCGCGGATTGATGGGCGACAATATCGAAGTGGATGGTGTCGCCGCGAATGACGCAGCCGAGCGCGACGACGCCGTCATACGGACGGCGTTTCTTTTGCGCCGCGTCGAGCGC
>JASHRY010000200.1 GCA_030037105.1 Xanthobacteraceae bacterium | reverse complement strand
GCAGCCGCCGCAGCGGGGGCGGCATCGGCAAAATCGATATGCGCAAAATTCGGGATGCGGCTCATCGGATCACCCGATCTCGATGCCGAGAATATCGTAGGCGCCGTGCAGTGTCGCCAGGGCGTCGCAGCCGTCGTAAACGAACGACTGAATTCCCGCCGTTTTCAGCGCGGCTTCGCGTTCGCCCGGCCGCCCGGCAAGATAGATGCGCCGGGCGCCCGCTGTCTTGAACGCTTTTGCGGCCGCGATCGCCTCTTTTTCATAGACCTTGTCGGAGGAGCACAGACAGACCAGGGCCGTGCCGGCTGTTTTGTAGGCGAGGGAAAGGGTCGGCAGGTCCGTGCTCTCGCCGCTCACCGCCTCGATGCCGCCGGCCTCGAAGAAGTTCTTGGCGAAGCTCGCGCGCGGGGTGAAATCGGCGGGCGTGCCGAGATTGGCGAGGAAAATCTTCGGTCGCGCACCTGTTGCCGCAAGGCTGCGGTCGGATGCATCGCGCAGCGCCTCGAACGGTTCGGCAAGGCGAATCGGTTGCAACGCCGCCGAACCATGCCCCGGCGCCGCGCGCGGGAGGATGGCCGCCGCCATTCCGGTCTCGTGGAGATTGGGAAATATGCTCACGCCGGTGAGCGCGTCCTGCCGCCGCGCCACCGCGACGGCGCGCTTGGCGCGCACGGCCGCGACCTTTCCCTGGATCAGACCTTTCTCCAGCGCGGCCGCGGCGCCTCCCGCTCCCTCGATCTCCTGGAAGAGCGCCCACGCCGCACGG
This sequence comes from Xanthobacteraceae bacterium, assembly GCA_030037105.1. The sequence goes on along the minus strand of JASHRY010000200.1, from coordinate 3,903 downwards.
CAGAGCTGGTCGGTCAGATCTTCGACCGCGCCCGAGCCGGCCGCCGGATCGGCGACCTTGGCGAGGTGGGCTTCCTCGATGAGGATGAGCTGGGTGTTGCGCGCAATGCGCCGCGCGAAACGATCGGGAACGTCGCGCGCGGCGGTGAACGGCAGCACCGCGATCGCGTCGGCGCCGCCGAGCGCCGCCGCGAACACCGCGATGGTCGCGCGCAGGATGTTCACGTGCGGATCGCGCTTTGCCATCATGCGCCACGCGGTTTCCGCCGAGATAAACGCGCGCTCCGCAGTCAGCCCGCTTGAAGCTTCGACGCGCGCCCACAATTTCCGCAGCGCGCGAAATTTTGCCAGGGTGAGGAATTGATCCGCGTCGGCGGAGAGACGGAAGAAGATCAGCCGCCGCGCCTGTTCGAGCGCAACGCCCGCGGCCTCGAGCGCGCGCAGATAAGCGAGCGCGACGGCGAGCGCGAAAGCCAGTTCCTGCGCCTCGGAGCCGCCGGCATTGTGGATCACGCGTCCATCGGCGGCGGCAAGCCGGCTTCGCGGCAACTGCTGCGCCAAAGTTTGCAGGCGCCGGGCGAAGCGCGGAGCGGCCTCGCTCCACGCCTGCTCCGCGCCGCCGGCCGCAGCGAGGGCGCCGAGCGGATCGTATCCAAGGCGGATATCCGTCGCTGTGCCCGGCGACGCGCGCAGCTTGGCCATGACCGCGTCGATGACGGCCTCGGCCTGCGGCGGAAGATCGAACTCAAGGGCGATACCGGCGGTCGGACGAACGCCGTCGAGCACCCGCGCGACCGTGTCCTCGCTCACCGGAAGGCCGAAGCCGTAATCGCCGACCGCACCGGCGAATACGGGCGAGAGGCCGCCGGCACCGTTCTCCAATTCGTGCAGCGCCGCCTCATGGGCAAGCGCCGGATCGGGGTGATCGATGCGCGCGAGCACCTGCCAGGGCGCCGCGCCCGGCCGCGCGGCGAGGGGCCGCGCGTTGGAGCGGCGCTGGGCGAGCGGCTCGATGCGCAATCCGTCGTAAGTCGCGCTCACCAGCCGCTCGAACGGCGCACCCTTGAGCGCCGCATCGACGAGCTTGCGCCAGTCTTCGCGCGTTATCGGAACAAAATCCGCGGCAAACGGCGGGGTCTCGGAATCCGTCATGGCCGCAAAATGCCACGCCGGACCCATCCGGCCAACCTTGGCGGCCGTGAGATCGGCGTACCGGCGGTCGTCTTTCCGCGCGGGGAAAGGAAATCTAACGCGGCGGGAGTTTTTCGATGCCGCCGGCATCCACGCGTTCGAGCGCGTCGCGCACCCGGACCCCGGCAATCAGCCGCTCGGGCGCGATTTCGGCCAACGGCACCAGCACAAAAGCGCGCTCGAACAGGAACGGATGCGGAAGTTTGAGGTCCGGATCGTCCAGGGCGAGGTCGTCATAGGCGAGGAGGTCGATGTCGATCGCGCGCGGCCCCCAGCGGCGCTCGCGCGCCCAATCGCGTCCGAGCGCGCGCTCGCAGCTTCGCGCGCGCGCGAAAAGGTCATGCGGCGCAAGCGACGTCGTCACCGCGATGACCGCATTGATGAACGGCGGTTGATCGGTCACTCCCCAAGGCGGGGTGCGGTAATCGGACGACCTCGCCGTAAGCCGCACCGCGGCGCCGTCGCACAAAAGGGCGACGGCTCGATCGAAGGTCGAGCGCACGTCGCCGATATTGCCGCCGAGCGCGAGGAACGCCTCAGCCATCGGCGTCGCCCCGCGCCTCAGCCGGGGCCGCGGTCGCGGCGCGTGCGCTCGATGACCACGCCGGCATCGTCGAAAGTCGCGGCGATGGGAGCATGCGGCTTGTGCACGGTGACGCGAATGGAGCGGACCTGCGGGCAGCGCTCGAGCAGCGCCTCGGCTACGACGCCGGCCGCCGCCTCGACCAGCCGGTAGCGGCGGGCGCAGAACGCTTCGCTCGCGATTGCGACCACGGTGTCGTAGGACACCGTGTGCCTGAGCTTGTCGGTGCGCGCGGCTTCAGCAAGGTCGATTTCCAGCACGAGATCGAGTGTAAAGGTCTGTCCGACCTTGGACTCGTGCTGCATCACGCCGTGATAGGCGTGCAGCGACAGCCCGCTGACGAAGATTATGTCGCTCATTGCACGCGCCTGATCGCGGCGGCGACGGCGAGCGCCTGCACGGTCGGCGCCACGTCGTGCACGCGGATCATGGCGGCGCCGTTTTCGACGGCGAGAAGGTGCGCGGCCAGCGATCCGCCCAGGCGATCCAGGGGGTCGGAAGGCGTGACCGAATGGATGAAGCGCTTGCGCGAAGCGCCGACGAGGAGCGGCAGGCCGAAGCCGCGCCAGGCATCGAGCCGGGCGATGCAGGCGATGCTCTGCTGTGCCGTCTTGCCGAAGCCGATACCGGGATCGAGCACGATGTGCGCGCGCGAGATGCCGGCGCGAGCGGCAATATCGAGCGAACGCGCGAAGAAAGCCGTCACGTCGGCGATGATGTCGATGGTCGGATCGGCGCTTTCGCGATTGTGCATGATGACGACGGATGCGCCGTGCTCGGCGATGACGCGGGCCATATCGGGATCGCGTTGCAGGCCCCACACGTCATTGACGATCGCCGCTCCGCGTTCGAGCGCCCAGGCGGCGATCGCCGCCTTGAGCGTGTCGATCGAGACCGGAACGCCGAGCGCGATGACATCGGGCAATACCGGCGCAAGTCGCGCGCGCTCATCCGCGAGCGGCACGGCAACGGCGCCGCCATAGGGCCGGGTCGATTCCGCGCCGACATCGAGGATGTCGGCGCCTTCCGCAACGAGGCGGCGCGCGTGGCCGATCGCCGCCCGCGGATCAAGGAAGCGGCCGCCGTCGGAAAACGAATCCGGCGTGACGTTGAGCACGCCCATGACCAGCGGGCGCGCTTGGGCGAGAAGCCGCGCGAGCGCGCCCGCGGAGGCGGCGTTGGCCACGGTTGAAGCGCCATCAGTCACGTCCGCGGCCATCCTCGGCCGTCTCATTGGCCGTTCGCTTGTCTGTTGTTCTGAACGCTTGGCTTTGCGCGGCCAACGCGAGGAGTCAAGCTGCCGGACGCGCCGGCGCGACGCGTCAACGGCGCACGATATCCAGGATCAATAGCGGATGACAGGCGGCAGTTTCTTGGCGCTCTCGATCCAGCGCCTGACCGTGTTCACCGACGGTAGAAGCTGCACCAGCTTGCGCCGGTCATTGGCTTCCTTCATTTTTTCGACGAGGTTCTGCGGATTGCGATATTTGAGCTCGTTCACCGTCTGGACGCCGACGGCGCGCAGGAGTTCCGAATATTCCCAGCCGATGCCTTTCACGCGCATGCGATCGGCGGCGGTCACCCAATCGAGCACGCGCTTCTCGTCGGTTCCGGTCTTCTCGGCCACCATGATGCGCTGTTTCGGCGTTTTCGCCGAGCGCAGCAGGCTCACCGTCGTGCGAATCCCTTCCGACTTCAGGATCACGGCGATATCGGCGCCGATGCCGCGAATATCGGTGATGGGATACCCCATCGATTCCTCCCCTCAGCCAGGCAATACCGGCCCCTCAGGCAAGTCCGCACTCAAACAAATTGCGCGAGGCCGGGGATGGCGGCGACAAACGCGCCGACTTCCTCCTCGCCGACCTTCTCGCGCGCATAGGCAATGAATTGCCGCGTGATGTCTTGCACCTGCCCCATGCTCAGCCCGGCGGCCATCATGCGCATGCCCGCGCCCATTACGCCGCCCATGCCGCCGCCGCCGTCCTCATTCGCAGCCTTCTGCATCATGGCCTCGGCGCCGGGAAGTTTGGCCAGGAGCGGTTGCACCTTGTCGGCCGGTCCCTCCTTGGCCAGGAAGTCGAGTATGATGCCCACCGCTTTTTCGGTAGTGGCTCGGTCGATCTCGAG
>JASHRY010000199.1 GCA_030037105.1 Xanthobacteraceae bacterium | reverse complement strand
AACAAGCGTGACCATCATGTCCAGACCCGAATCCGGCAAGACTTTCGCGACGGCGGCCAAGATTTCCCCGGCAATCACCGCGGCGCCGTACGCCGGGCCTCGACCGGGCGGCGGAGCCGCGCTTTCTTCCGCCGCGCTCAAGGTCGTCCAGCAGTCCTACGAACCCGCCTATTCGCCGATCGTGCTTGCCGGCTTGGTGCGGGCGATCGAGGTCACGCTGGTCGCGCTGATCGGGTTCGCCATCTACGCCGGCTACGTGATGCCGGCGCACGGTTTTGCCTGGCGCTATGTCGGCGTCGTCCTCGGCATCGCGCTTCTCGCCATGCTGGCGTTCCAGGCGGCCGATATCTATCAAGTCCAGGCCTTCCGCGGACACGAAAAGCAATACATGCGGCTCGCCTCGGCCTGGTCCGTGGTGTTTCTGATCGCGATCAGCGCCTCGTTCTTCGCCAAAGCGGGCGAGCAATTCTCCCGGGTCTGGCTCGGCGCCTTCTACGTGCTTGGCCTGTTCGCCCTGATCGGCTTCCGCCGCGCGCTGTTCCTCCTGGTGCGCCGGTGGACGCGGGAAGGCCGATTGGATCGGCGCACGGTCGTGGTCGGCGCCGACGCCAACGGCGAATCGCTCATCCGGTCGCTCGCCGCGCAGCACGATTCCGACGTGCGGGTGATCGGCGCGTTCGACGATCGCGGCGACGAGCGCAGCCCGACCAGTTGCGACGGCGTCGCCAAGCTCGGGACCATCGACGATCTCGTCGAATTCGCCCGCCGTACCCGCGTCGATCTGGTGATCTTCTCGCTGCCGATTTCGGCGGAAAGCCGCATCCTGCAGATGCTGAAAAAACTCTGGGTGCTGCCGGTCGACATCCGGCTCTCCGCCCACAGCAACAAGCTGCGTTTCCGGCCGCGCTCCTATTCCTATATCGGCAACGTGGCGGTGCTCGACATTTTCGACAAGCCGATCGCCGACTGGGACGTGGTGATGAAATGGCTGTTCGACAAAATCGCCGGAATGCTGGCGCTGATCGGCGCCGCGCCGATCATGCTCGTCGTCGCCGCCGCCATCAAGCTCGACAGCAGGGGCCCGGTGTTCTTCAAGCAGACGCGCTACGGCTTCAACAACGAACGCATCAAGATCTACAAGTTCCGCTCGATGTATGCCGACCAAACCGACGTCGCCGCCAACAAGCTGGTCACCAGGGACGATCCGCGGGTAACGCGGGTCGGGCGTTTCATCCGCAAGACGAGCCTCGACGAGCTGCCGCAACTGTTCAACGTCGTTTTTTTCGGCAACCTCTCGCTCGTCGGTCCGCGCCCGCACGCCCTGCACGCCAAGGCCGAGAACCGGCTCTACGACGAAGCGGTGGACGGCTATTTCGCCCGCCACCGCGTCAAGCCGGGCATCACCGGCTGGGCGCAGATCCACGGCTGGCGCGGCGAGACCGACAGCCAGGAGAAAATCCAGCGCCGCGTCGAGCATGACCTTTATTACATCGAGAATTGGTCGATCCTGCTCGATCTCTACATCCTGGCGCAGACGCCGTTCGCGCTGATCCACACGGAGAACGCCTATTGATCGACGTCTACGATCCGGCGCCGGCGCCCGCCGTCGGCGCGGATTCAACGCGCCCGGCTGCGCTCGCCCGGCGGCTGCTGAACGTCGTCCTGTTCATCACCATGCTGACGAGCTCGCTTGCCTTCATCGAGCCTTCGCCGCACGATGCCTTGATGCTGGTGTTGCTGGCGGCGTGCGTCGCCGCCCGCGTGCCTTTCGACCGCAAGCTCGTTCCGCTGTTGGCGCTGCTGACAATCTGGCTCGTCGGCGGACTCCTGTCGTTGATCCAGGTCGGCGATCAGGCAAAAGCCGTCCAGTACGCTGGAACGTCGGTTTATCTGGCGCTGGCGGCAATCATGTTCGCATGCCTGTTCAGCACCGGCGATTTGGTGCGGCTCGCTATCCTGCGCCGCGCCTACATCCTGGCCGCGCTCATCGCCACCACCGCGGGTTATATCGGCTTTTTTCACCTGATCCCGAGAGCCGACATCTTCCTCGACAATGAGCGCGTCAGCGCGACGTTCAAGGACCCGAACGTGTACGGGCCGTTCCTGATCTTCCCACTGCTGTTGCTCATCATCGATCTGCTCAAGCGCGGCGCGCGGTTCTCCAACGCCGCAATCGTGGCGGCGCTGCTCGGCGGCCTGTTCCTGAGCTTTTCACGCGGCGCCTGGGCGCATTTCGCGATTTCGGCCGCGGTCGCCGGCGCCGTCCTCGTGGCCACGACGCCCGACCCGCGCCTGCGCGCGCGCATCATCGCCTGGGGAGTCTTTGCCGCCGTCGCGGCGGTGCTGCTGGTATTCGCCCTGGCGTCCATCGATTCCATCCACGATTTGTTCGTCGAACGCGCGAAAGCGATCCAGCCCTATGATATCGGTCCGGGCGGCCGGTTCTGGGAACAACGTCTTGCGCTCGGCGTCATACTCGATCATCCGAACGGCATGGGTCCCTTCGAATTCAGCCGCGTGTTCGGCACGCAGCAGCACGACGTCTACATGCAGGGATTTCTGGTCTATGGCTGGCTCGGCGGCGCCGCTTATCTGGCCATCGTTGCACTCACCCTGACGATCGGGCTCTTTGCGGCGCGGGTGCCAGCCCCATGGCAAGACTATCTCATCGCCGCCTTTGCCGGCTTCGTCGGCGAAGCCTGGGAAGGGCTGATCGTGGACACCGATCACTGGCGCCACTTCTTCCTTTTGCTCGGCCTGATTTGGGGGCTGACGGCGGCGACGATCAATTTCCACCGCCGGCATGCGGGAAGCGCGGCGACGGCGCCGGCGAGCGATGCGCGCCGCGTTTATGCGCAGCGTGCCGCGCGTGTTGCGGGCCAGGAGGCGGCTCACTATAGTGCGCCGCAAATTCGGAGCGTAGCGCAGCCCGGTTAGCGCACCAGTCTGGGGGACTGGGGGTCGCGAGTTCAAATCTCGCCGCTCCGACCAATGCGATTTCCACGATCAAGCTCCCGGCCGCCTGGCGCAACGATCAAAAATACTTGGCGACGAGATCGACGGTCGACTCGATGCCGATTTGGTCGTAATTGGCCGCCAGCCACTTGTCGGCTCGCTCGCGGCCGATGTCGAAAAGATGCGTCAGGAACTTCCAACTGGCGTTCATCTTGCTTGAACCCGACAATTCCCGGATCACGTCCTCGGCTTCGATCAAGTGGATCAGCATGCGTTTGCCGTCGGTCAACTTGCCCTCGTCGATCATCTTGGTCACGAAGGCGACGGCGCGCATTTCCCGCATCAGCGAGGAGTTGAAGCTGATCTCCTGCATGCGGTTGAGGATGGCGCGGGAGTTGGTCGGCAGTTCCGAGCGCTCGGTCGGCGTCAAGTGCACCATGATGACGTCGCGCGAATCGCATCCGTAGATCACCGGAAAGATCGCCGGGTTACCCATGAAGCCGCCGTCCCAATAGGCCTCGCCGTCGATCTCGGGCGCGCGCATCATGAACGGCAGGCACGCCGAAGCGAGCACGTGGTCGGCGGTGATTTCTTCGTTGGTGAAGACTTTCACTTTTCCGGTCCGCACCGTGGTCGCGGACAAAAACAACTTCACCACCCGTTGCTGGCGTACCCGCTCGAAGTCGACCGTCTCGTTGAGCAGGTCGCGCATCGGATTAACGTCCATGGGGTTGAGCTGATAGGGCGACAGAAAGCGGCTGATGATGTCCACGAAAACGTAACCGGGCGAATGTTCGAGGCCGAAATTCGGATTCATCTGGTCGAGGAAAGAGGGCGCGATAATGCTGGACGACGTCGTGTCGGACATCTTTTTCCAGAAAGTCCTCAGCAATTCCCGCGCCCCCTCGCGGCCGCCGACCGACAGCCCGTCGGCGAGAAGGACGGCATTGACGCCGCCGGCGCTGGTCGCGGTGATGCCGTCGAAAGCGATGCGCTCGTCCTCCAGCAGGCGATCGAGCACGCCCCAGGTGAAAGCGCCGTGGCTGCCGCCCCCCTGCAGCGCCAGGTTGACGATCTTCTCCCCGGCCATCGGCGTCTGCGCCTTGAGCTCGGCTTGCTTGGGTTGCGCGGTCATGGTCCCTCTCCCCGCCTGCTGCGTCTGCGCCTCGGACCGTTTCTCGCGGCGCCAATCTATCACCGGCCAGCCGGCTCCACCATCCCGGTTGCGGGGAGTGACCGCGTTAACCGCGCTTCGACCGAAGCCGCTCGCGCGGCGCGGCGTGCGGCTTTGTTCCGGTAATCGCGCCCGGAGCGTCGATGGTCCGGCCGAGATCGCGCGCTCACATTCCTCCGCTGCGCACGATCGCATCGTCGGAAGCATTTTCCGCCGACGGAGCATCCGACAGCGCGGCGTCGATAAGACGGCGACATGCCAGAAGCTCATCGAGCGCCATCTGCAGCTTGCGGCGGTTTTCGCTCTTGGCGCCGAGCCGGCGCGCCGACGGCGGCGCCGCAGCCGCGGCCCGCAATGTCGGTTCGCGCCGCGCCGGCGGCTGCTCAGCAACCAGGCCGTCCGCGGGGCGCGACGACTGCAAGCCGAGGAAGGAGGGCTCTTGCCGCGGCCGTGTTTCCGCCCGGTCTTCGGCGCCATCGTCGCCGTCCCCGTCCGCCGCCGATTGCACTGGCGGCGGTTCGGCGCCGGCGCGCCAGACGTTCTGAACGAAAGCCTGGCCCTCTTCGCGCAAGATGCGCTGAACGCCGCGGATGGTATAGCCCTCGCCGTAGAGCAAGTGCCGCACGCCGCGCAACAAATCCACGTCGTCCGGGCGGTAATAACGCCGCCCGCCGCCGCGCTTCATCGGCCGGATCTGCGGGAAGCGGCTCTCCCAGAACCGCAGCACGTGTTGCGGAACGTCGATCTCCTCGGCGACTTCGCTGATCGTGCGGAACGCGTCCGGCGCCTTGTCCAATGTCCTACTCCCCGCCCGCCGTCACTTGCCGCTCGCCTTGCCGCCGTCGGGACCGGAATTGATGCGCTGCTTGAGGATGGCGGACGGCTTGAACACCATGACCCGGCGCGGCGAGATCGGCACTTCCTTTCCGGTCTTGGGGTTGCGGCCGATGCGCTGGCCTTTCTTGCGCACGACGAACGAGCCGAACGACGACAGCTTCACGGTTTCGCCGCGCTCGAGACAGTCGGTGATCTCTTTCAGCACCAGTTCAACCAGCGCGGCGGACTCGGTGCGCGACAGACCGACCTTCTGATAGACCGCCTCGCACAAATCCGCCCGCGTGACCGTCTTGCCCGACATGCCCTGCCCCGCTCACAGCGACCGATACAATGATTGATCAAACGTATCGTGCTGAATTATCAACGATATTAGCTTGTCGCCATACGGTCAACGGGCTTCGTCGGGCGCGGAACGGTCCGGCCGGCGGATGGCGATTTCGGCGCCATCGTCATATTCGCCGAATTCCCCCTCACCAGCGCACCAACGCCGCTCCCCAGGTGAAGCCGCCGCCCATTGCTTCGAAGAGCAAGAGATCGCCGCGTTTGATGCGGCGGTCGGCGACGGCATCGGCCAGCGCCAGCGGAATCGAGGCTGCCGACGTATTCCCGTGCCGATCGACCGTGGTGACGATTTTCGCCGGCGCAATACCCAATTTGTGCGCCGAGCCGTCGATGATGCGCTTGTTGGCCTGGTGCGGGATGAACCAATCGACGTCGGCGGCG
>JASHRY010000198.1 GCA_030037105.1 Xanthobacteraceae bacterium | reverse complement strand
AGCTTCTGTTCTCCTTCGACCTCCTGCCGGAGGAGGGCCATAAGATGCCCGCCTTCATCAATCTGCAGCAATTTTATCTGGAAAAGGCGCTGGTCGATCGCGCGCTGGAGATCGACGGGCTCGATCTGCGCTGGAAAAACCGCGTCGTCGGGCTCGAGCGGCGCAATGACGGCGCGCGGCTGACGATCGAAACGCCGCAAGGCCGCTACCGGCTCGACGCCGACTGGCTCATTGCCGCCGACGGCGCCCGCTCGACGATCCGCGGCCTGCTCGGCCTCGATTTCGCCGGCGTGACCTTCGAGGACAAATTCCTCATCGCCGACGTGCGCATGGCGGCGGATTTCCCGACCGAACGCCGCTTCTGGTTCGCGCCGACGTTCCATTCCGGCCAATCGGCGCTGATGCACCGCCAGCCCGACGATGTCTGGCGCATCGATCTGCAGCTCGGTCCCGACGCCGACCCGGAGGCGGAACAGGAGCCGCGGCGGGTGCGCGCGCGCCTCGACAAAGTGTTGGCGCCGCACGCCTACGAGCTGGAATGGGTCTCGATCTATACCTTCAATTGCCGCCGCCTCGACCACTTCGTGCACGGCCGCGTGGTCTTCGTCGGCGATTCCGCGCATCAGGTCTCTCCATTCGGCGCGCGCGGAGCAAATTCCGGAATCCAGGACGCGGAGAATCTGGCGTGGAAGCTCGCCGCGCTGCTCAACGGCGACGCCGACGAGGCGCTGATCGCCAGCTATGATCGCGAACGCGTGCAGGCCGCGGACGAGAATATCGGCCACTCGACGCGATCGACCGATTTCATGTCCCCGCATTCGGGCGCCGAGCGACGGCTGCGCGATGCGGTTCTGGCGCTGGCGCCCGCGGCCGAATTCGCCCGCCGCATGGTGAATTCCGGGCGGCTGTCGCTGCCGACCGTCTACGATTCTCCGCTGTCGACGCCCGATGAAGCGCCGTTTGCCGGTTCCGCCAAGCTCGGCGCGCCGTTGCCCGACGCGCCGCTCGCGCGGCCGGACGGGATTGCGACGCATCTGTTGGACAACCTGCGCCGAGGATTCGAACTCATCCGCGTCAAGGACGGCGGCAAGGGCGACGTTCGGCCGGACGGTGTCGATGGAATGGCGCTCACCGTCATCGGCGCGGATTTTCTCGACCACAAAGGCATTTTCACGCAACGCTTCGACGCAACGCCGGGGGCGACCTACCTGGTGCGGCCCGACCAGCATTTGTGCGCGCGGTGGCGCCGCTTCGATCCCGTGGCCGTGTCACGCGCCCACCGCCGCGCGTTGCAGAGGTAAATACGATGCCGAAGCTCGTCACCGCCTCGCAGTTCGTCGATCCGGACGCCGCCTATCATGCGCTCGTGGACGCGCGCCGCAATCTCTCCGATACCGAGGCGGCCGAGCTTGATGCCCGGCTCGTGCTCATCCTCGCCAACCATATCGGCGACCTCGACGTATTGCGCGAGGCGATCGTGCTGGCGAAAGGGAGCCGAGACGAGCGCTAGCTTAGCGCGCGCACTCGATGGCCACGAAGTTCTCGCAGTCGGCGCCGCGGCAGGAGCCGGTCGAGGGAATGGCGCCGGTGATGTCGTCGCGATCGACCTTGCGGAACGACAGCGCCTGCGCGAACGCGCGCGAGTGGCAGTAGGAGTTCGCCGCCGCCTTGCCGCAGGGAGCGCTCGCTGCGAGGCAGCGGTCGATGCCGTAGCCGTCGGCATTGGCGGCGATGATGAAGACGCGTTTTTCGGCCTGGGCGGCGGCGGCGCCGAACAGCACGGCGGCGAAGACGGCGGCGGCAATCACGGCGCGCATAAATCCCCCAATGCGGTGCTCGACCTGCCACGTACCAGGCGGCAATAAACCCAGGTGGCAATAAACACTCACAATGCGACAGCGGGGTTAAGGTTCCGTTTAACCCCCGTGATTCCGGCGCAATCGGATGCGCCGGCTCCCGCGCTCGCGGTGCGGAGAAACGCCGATGTGCCATGTCCACGGGATGGCGAATGGTTTGCGGGCGAGCGGATATTCCGGCGCGAACGGGCCATGACTTGACGCGAGATGCATCCTCGACCATTGTGCGATCCATGAACGGCCCCAACCATATCTGCCGCGGCATGAGCCGGGAGATTATTCGCTAGCGACACGCGCTGGCTGCGGCCGTCTTTATCTCCTTTTCGAGACTCATGGACGCCCGGCCAGCACAGGCCGCAGGCGTATAATTCGATTCAAGGCGATGGAACTCAGACTCTACGATACGCTGACGCGCGAGAAGCGCCCGTTCAAGCCGCTCGATCCAGCGAACGTGCGCATGTATGTGTGCGGGCCGACGATCTACGACTTCGCGCATGTCGGCAATGCGCGGCCGGTGATCGTGTTCGACGTGTTGTTCCGCCTCTTGCGCCATCTCTACGGCGCCGATCACGTCACCTATGTGCGCAACATCACCGACGTCGACGACAAGATCATTTCGCGCGCGGGCGAAGAGCATCCGGGCCTGCCGCTGAACGAGGCGATCCGCAGGGTCACGGAAACGACCGACCGGCAGTTCCACGCGGACGCGGCCGCGCTCGGCTGCCTGCCGCCGACCGCCGAGCCGCGCGCGACCGAGCACATTGCCGAGATGCGCGCCATGATCGAGCGGCTCGTCGCCGCCGGCAACGCCTATGTGGCCGAGGACAACGTGCTGTTTCGCGTCGCCTCGATGCCGGATTACGGGGCGCTGTCGCGCCGCTCGCTCGACGAGATGATCGCCGGCGCCCGCGTCGAAGTCGCGCCCTACAAGCGCGACCCGATGGATTTCGTGCTGTGGAAGCCGTCGAAGCCGGGCGAGCCGGCGTGGCCGTCGCCCTGCGGCATCGCCGCGCCGGGACGCCCGGGCTGGCACATCGAATGCTCGGCCATGGCCTGGAAATTTCTCGGCGAGACTTTCGACATCCACGGTGGCGGCATCGACCTCGTGTTTCCGCATCATGAGAACGAGATCGCGCAATCGCGCTCGGCCTTCCACACGCCGGTCATGGCGAATTTCTGGATGCACAACGGCTTCCTCCAGGTCGAAGGCGCCAAGATGGCGAAGTCAGCCGGGAATTTCGTGACCATTCACGAGCTGCTTAGAAAGTGGGCTGGCGAGGTCATTAGGCTTCAAATGCTAATGACGCACTATCGGCAGCCGATTGATTGGATGGTTTCAAAGACCCAAGAGGTCGAACAAGAACTTTGGGCATGGGTAACAACCCTTGTCCAAACTGATGCTGGAGCTCAAGGCTACAGCAGGGCGGTCCGAAAGGAGCCACCGAGCCCTTCTTTGGCTTTACTGGAGGCTGTGTGCGATGATCTTAACACACCGGAAGCATTGGCGGTTATCCGCGCAGATTATAAAGCTGCGCGTGACGGCAGTTATAAAGAAAAGAATCAGTTCATGATGGACTGTCAGTTTCTGGGATTACTCAGATACAACAAGCTTTGGGTACACATGCAAGGCGTTAGCGGTAGAAATACGCGCGGATTGTCGATTGCATATGAGGAAGCAAGAAAACTCAGAATTTCTGTCGCAAATAATCTCCCGGAGTTACGGCGAGAGGCCGAAGAGAGCCTTGCGACTAAAGGGCTTGGTGCTCAAATCGACGCCGACGG
>JASHRY010000197.1 GCA_030037105.1 Xanthobacteraceae bacterium | reverse complement strand
CATGATCAAAGGAACGATCGGTCGATCCAATTTACGCTCGCGATAGGTTTGCGCATGGCTGCGCCCGTCAGAATAGCGGCAATCACGCGCTTTTGCGCGAAGAAGAAGTTTCGGCTCGAGCCGCCTCCACAACGGAAACGGCCATCAGATGCCGAACGGCCAATGCGTCAAGTCCAACTGGCGCAGCCGACTCCTAGCTCCCGCGCAAGCCTCGCCGCCAAGCCTAGTGGAGATTACTCCGCTTGCGGTATCTAAAAGGTGAAACCTGCGGGCGCGGCCTTCAGCGTTCCGGCCCCGACAGGCCGATGTCGCGCTCGGCGCGGAAAACGTTGGCGTAAAGGCTGGCGATCCATTGCCGTCCGCTCGATGTCACATTGAGATATCGGATGGCCGTCTGCAGGTGCGGGGAAACGCTCTTGAAGTAAAACTGCGGATATAAATCCATGAGGTCGGCAGGCGACGTGTAGCCGAGCTGCCTGTTCATTCCGACTTCCTCGAATTCATAATAAAGCGCATTGGCCTTGCGCAGATAATGCGGATCGCCAAGCTGCCCGATGAGATCGGCGGCCCGCACCAGCGATCCCTCCTCGGAGTCTTGATCGTCCAGCTCGGAAGCCGACGGAAAGCGCGTGAACTCGATCGCGCGGGTAATTCTGGCGGCGTCGAGAAGCTCCATCCTCGCCAACTGATCCACGGCGAAGAGCTTTGAGCGATTCACGTGATAAGGCGTCAGCGCCGCGTCGGATGCGCCGCGCGCAAGTTTGGCTTTGTCTCCCCTGGCGTCGATGACGTATCCGTCCTCACTGTCGCCCTTGAGAATGCCGCGCACGTAGCCGATGTCATGCAACAGGCAGGCGACGATGAGATGCGCGTAATCGCTGGCGGATGTAGGCGTGAGCAGCGACCGCCCCTTCATGATGTCGTAACCCACCAGCGTCACCAGCATCGTATGCTCGACGTTATGGTAGAGCGCATCGCTGTTGCCGATGCATTCAAGGGAGAGTCGGGCCACCGACGGAATGAGCTCGGTCAGACCCGCGTCGGTCGAACCGAATCGGCTGCTCATTTGCGTGGAGAGGTAAGAGCCCAGAGCCTCCGCGGCCAATTCGGGAACGGTAATCATGCGACGACCCCCCTAAGCGCCATCTTCACGCAGCATGCCTGCGTCGAGACGTGATATGATTATATCATTGCTGCTTTGCCGGTTCGCTTGCCTTGGCCGCCGTGGCGGCCGCTTCCGCGGCGGCTTTCACGGTCAATTGATAGGCGGGCGGAAGATTATGCCTGCCGCTCGGTTCGATTTCCATTCCATGCAGCAACGCGTCCCAGAGTTCGCGGACTTGCGCGTGGCGGCGCTCGACCGCGGCGGCGACGGCGGCGCGGACCGGGAAAAGCTCGGGGCCTTTGAGGAAAAGAATTTGCGGATGCAACAATCGTCCGCTTTCGAATTCGATGCGCCGCATCGCTTGGGCAAAGGCGTTGTTGTGCGGCGCGAATTCGGGCAACAGCGCCGCCGGCCTGACCACCGCGTGCAATGCATGGCCGAACGCCGCCAGATCGATCAACAAACCCTGGAACGCATCGGCCACCCCCTCCGCCGGCCGCGGCAACCAGGCGACCTCCCACTGCCAGATCAGGAAAATCAGCATCGGGTCGGGCACCCAGGACGTGGCGCGCAAAATCAACGAGAGAATCTCCATCTCGCGGCAATATTGTGAATGCAACTCCACCTGCCAGCCATGCTGCAGGCCGCCCGACAAGGCGGCGGCGAGCTGGCGCGCCTGCGCGCCGTGGGCCGACATGAGAAAGGCCGAGAGCCGGGTCTGCTGTTGCGCCGGAACGCAACCGTCGCGATCGAGTGGACCAAGGAACGGGCTCATGGCGCCGTCGCTTTTTGGCTGAGCGCATTTTGGCCGAGCGCAGCCGGGGACGCTTCTTTACGCACCGGAATCGCCCGCAAATGGTCGAAGCCGGCGGGAAAAGGAATGAGGTCGCCGCCGATTGCTTCCGGCCCGACCCAAACCGTCTGCTTGCCGTGCCAACGGCCGGTCAGCACGTCATCGGCGAAACGCGCCAACAGGTAAGCCGTGTATTCCGGCTTCTCCAACGTGAACGCATGGTAGGCGCGCGGGATAATGACCATGGCGCTGTTCGGAATGTGCGCGCGCAACGAATCTTGCAGCTTGCGCGGGGTGAGAAAATCGAACTCGCCGGTCAGGATCATCGTCGGGGTGCGGATCAACGGCAATTGCGGGGTCAGCGGCTCGAAGTCGAGAAACGATTCCATCAAGTTTGCCAATGCGTAGACGTCGTTGATCAGCCATCCCCGATGCGTGGCGAGCTCGATCAGGTAACTTTTCTCCTCCAGCCATTCGCTGGAAAAATTCATCGGAAACAACAAGTCCTGGAGATAAGTCGTCCCGCCCAGCGTCAGTCCGGTCCGCATGGCGACGCCGAGCCGATACAATTGCGACGGGATCTCGGCGAAGCTGCTCATTGGCACCAGTCCGGCGATGCGGTCGCCATGGGTGATGGCATAGCGCAGCCCGATCACGCCCCCGAAGCTGATCCCGGAGACAAAGATCGGCCGCTCGCCCAGTGCGGCGATCAATTCGCCAAGCACCGCAACCTGGTCGTCCTGGTGGATGAAGAGCGAGGGTTTGTCGGACTGCCCCTGCCCGAGCATGTCGAAGCTCACCACGTGGAAGCCCCGCGCGATCAGCGCGTCGCGAAAGGGAATCCAAAGCCTGACATATTGCGTGAGCCCGTTGACCAGCACGTATGTCGGAGCGTCCTCCGGACCGGCTGTTTCATAGTGGATTCGCCGCGATTTGCACTCCAGCCAGGCCATCTGCGTTCTCTCAGGAATCCGGCGCCGACTCCACACTAACCCGAATTCGGCCGCTGGCTATAGAGCCTTAAGCGAGCATGTCAATTCGCACCGTCGAAATAGCTACAGTGCCTCGATGAACGCCA
Source organism: Xanthobacteraceae bacterium (assembly GCA_030037105.1). Next base: position 1,134 of record JASHRY010000197.1, on the reverse strand, counting down.
CCATATGCGCGCGCTGGTCGGGATCGGGCAATCGACCGCGCATGGCACCGAGATTGTCGCTCATGTGCGCCGGATCGGCGGTGCCGGGGATGACCGCGGTCACGCGCGGATCGGCGAGCAGGTATTTGAGAAAGAACTGCGCCCAGCTCCCGGCAAATCCGCGCGCCCAGTCGGGAATTTCCTTGCCGTGAACGGCGCGGAACAGCCGCGCGCGGCCGAACGGCAGTGCCGTGAGCACGCCCGCCTTGACCTCGTCCGCCAGCGGCAAAATGCGCTTCTCGGCCTCGCGGTCGTCGAGCGAATAGTCAATCTGCACGAAATCCGGTTTTTCTCTCCCCAACACCGCTTCGACCGCGGCAAAGTCCGCATGCCGGGTCGAGGTGATGCCGATATAGCGGGTGACGCCCTGCGCTTTCCACTCCTTGAATTGAGCCAACGACTGCCGCGGATCGTGCACGTTGTGGAACTGTAGCAGGTCGAGTTTTTCCGTCTTCAAGCGGGCCAGCGAGCGCTTGAGTTCGGCAGCGTCGGGCGACTCGAGCTTGGTGGCGATGAAGATCTTCTCGCGCAGGTGCGCCGGCGCGATCGCCTCGCCGAGCACGACCTCGGCGTCGCCATAGACCGACGCGGTATCGATCAGCCGTCCGCCGTTGGCGATCAGCGCCTGCAGCACCGCGGTGGCCTTCTGCCGGGTCGCCGCATCGGCGTCGTCGAACACCTGGGCGGTGCCGAGGCCGACAACCGGCAGGCGCTCGCCGCTACTCGGAATGGCGCGGGTGATGAGCGCGGTCGATTGCGCGAAAGCGGGCGGCGCCACCAGCGCCGCGCCGGCCGCGCCGCTCGCGGCGCTTGCGAATTCGCGCCGCGTCATGCGGATGGTCATGCATATTCTCCTTGCTCTGCTTCTCCTTGCGCCGCGTCTGCGTCCATAAGCGCGGCGCGGCGTTCCTGAGTCCGTCCCAACGCCGCCGACAACAGGAGCCAGCCCGCCGCCATCGGCCAGGCGCAGAGCGCAATCGCGCCGAGCTTCAGTCCGAGCCCTTGCAGGCTGTCGAACACCCAACCATACAATGCGTCGGAGCCGCGATAGATTACCACGTCGATCAAATTCTTGGCCTTGTACTTCTCCTCGCG
>JASHRY010000196.1 GCA_030037105.1 Xanthobacteraceae bacterium | reverse complement strand
CAAGGTGCGCGACGGCGGCATCATCCTCACCAATATGCAGCGGGTGAACGGCCCCAATATCAGCGAGCACGCCATGGCGCTGATCCTGACCTTGACCCGCCAGATCAACTCCTACCTGGCTTACCAGAGCGAGGGAAAGTGGGACCGGCGCCCGCGACAAAAGCTGATGGACCTCGACGGCCACACCATGCTGGTGGTCGGCCTCGGCGGAATCGGAACGATGATCGCCGAGCGCGCCCATGCGTTCGGCATGCGCGTCATCGCCACACGCAACAGCGGCCACGCGGGACCGAACTTCGTCGATTATGTTGGCGTTGCCGATGAGCTGCCGAACTTGATCGGTCAGGCCGACATTGTCGTCAACGTGACGCCGCTGACGCCCAAGACCACCGGTCTGTTCGATGCGGCCATGTTCGCGCGCATGAAGCCGAGCGCTTATTTCATCAACGTCGGCCGCGGCAAAAGCGTCGTGACCGATGATCTTGTGGCCGCGCTGAACACCGGCCGCATTGCTGGCGCCGGATTGGACGTGGTCGACCCGGAGCCGTTGCCCAAGGATCATCCGCTATGGCATGCCCGCAACGTCGTCATCACGCCGCATGTGGCGGGCAACTCGGAACTCAAGCTCGACCGCGCCTGGCTGGTGATACGCGAAAACCTGCGCCGTTACGTCGCGGGCGACAAGCTGTTCTCCGTTGTCGACGTCAAACGCGGATATTGAGCCCGCCTTGCGCGGGCTTGTTTCAACCCGTAAGTAACGAGAGACTTTTGGAGCCTTCATGACGGTCGTAATCGACGCCGTCGGTGTGGACACCGCACCCCGCCATCCGGAGAAAGCGCATCGGCCGGACCAGCCGATGCTGCGCAAGCCGGATTGGATCCGCGTCAAGGCGCCGGTCTCGCCGGGCTACGTCGAGACGCTGGCGATCGTGCGCGGAAACGGCCTGTACACGGTGTGCGAGGAGGCCGGCTGCCCCAATATCGGCGAATGCTGGGAGAAGAAGCACGCGACGTTCCTCATCATGGGCGACACCTGCACGCGCGCCTGCGCCTTCTGCAACGTCAAGACCGGCTTGCCCGGCACGCTCGATCCGGCCGAGCCCGTCCGCGTCGCGGAAGCGACGGCGAAGCTCGGCCTCAAGCACGTGGTCGTCACCTCGGTCGATCGCGACGATCTCGACGACGGCGGCGCGGCGCATTTCGCCGCGGTGATCCGCGCCATTCGCGCGCGCTGTTCACACACCACGATCGAGGTGTTGACGCCGGATTTCTTGCGCAAGGAAGGCGCTGCGGAGATCGTGGTCGCGGCGCGGCCCGATGTATTCAACCACAACCTCGAGACGGTGCCGTCGAAATACCGCACCGTGCGCCCCGGCGCCCGCTATTTCGCCTCGCTGCGGCTGTTGCAACGCGTCAAGGAGATCGACCCGCTGATGTTCACCAAGTCGGGAATTATGGTCGGGCTCGGCGAGGAGCGCGAGGAGGTGCTGCAGGTGATGGACGATCTGCGTGCTGCCGACGTGGATTTCCTTACCGTCGGGCAATACTTGCAGCCGTCGCGCAAGCATCACCCGGTCGTGCGCTTCGTGCCGCCGGAGGAGTTCAAGACGCTGGCGGCGATCGCCCGCGCCAAGGGGTTCTTGATGGTTTCCGCAAGTCCGCTCACCCGCTCCTCGCATCATGCGGGCGAAGACTTCGCGCAGTTGAAGGCGCTGCGGACGGCGCGTTGATTCATGCCGCAATTCTCGACCACGCGGCAGGTGCAGCATTCCGCCTCCGACATGTTCGACCTCGTCGCCGATGTCGAGCACTATTCCGAATTCGTGCCGCTGTGCCAGTCGCTCACGGTGCGCCGGCGGATGAAGGAGAACGGCAAGGACGTCATCATCGCCGATATGACGGTCGCCTATAAGCTCATTCGCGAGCGGTTCACCAGTCGCGTAACGCTCGATCGGCCGAATCTGGAAATTCTGGTCGAATATCTGGAAGGTCCGTTTCGCCGCATGAACAACCGCTGGAAGTTCCGCCCGGTGGGGGAAAGATCGTGCAACGTCGATTTTTTCCTTGCCTACGAGTTCCGCAGCCGCGCGCTCGGCATGCTGATGGGCGCGGTTTTCGATGCGGCCTTCCGCCGCTTTGCCGCGGCCTTCGAACGCCGCGCCGATCAGGTCTACGGCGCCGCGCCGGCCTGAGCCGGATTCCTGCCCTGGCGGAGTGAAACGAAGCAGGGGAGGAAGGTGTCAGCGCCGATGCGGCTGAGCGGGGGCCGCGGCAGTCAATTCTTCGAGCAGTGCGAGCGCTTCGGCGACGGAGAGCGCGCGCACGCGGCTACGGCCGATTCTGCCGAAACGGGCCACCCGCGCGCGGCGGCCGCCGTTGCGCCGCGCCGCGGCGAAATGGACGAGGCCGACCGGCTTTTGTTTCGTGCCGCCGCCGGGGCCGGCAATGCCGGTGATCGCCACCGACAGATCGGCTTGCGAATTCTTAAGCGCGCCTTCGGCCATAGCCGCCGCGGTCTCCGCGCTCACCGCGCCGTACCGTTTGAGCGTCGCCGCCGGCACGCCGAGCATCGCTTCCTTGGCGGCGTTCGAATAGGTGACGAAGCCGCAATCGACCACGTCGGAGGAGCCGGCGATTTCCGTCAGCGTCGCGGCGAGAAGGCCGCCGGTGCAGGATTCCGCGGTCGCGATCTTGAGGCCGCGCGCGCGACAGAGAGCGAGCACGCGCTTGGCCTCTCCGCGCAATTCCTCTTCGATCACGATGTGCTCCTCCACGGCAGCCGCACCGTCGCCGTTGCCAGCGCCACGATGCCTTCGCCGCGGCCGGTGAAGCCGAGCTTCTCGCTGGTCGTCGCCTTGACCGCGATCCGGGCGACGGAAACGCCGGCGATGTCGGCGATGCGCGCGCGCATCGCATCGCGATGCGCGGCCACCCGTGGGGCTTCGCACACGATGGTCACGTCGAGGTGCGCAATCACCCCACCCCGCGCGCGCACGCGCTCGCAGGCGAAGGCGAGAAAGCGCTCGGATGAAGCGCCCCGCCATTGCGGATCGCCTGGCGGAAAATGCGCACCGATGTCGCCCTCGGCGAGCGCGCCGAGAATGGCGTCGACCAGGGCATGGAGCGCGACATCGGCGTCCGAATGCCCGGTCAAGCCGCGCGCGTGCGGGATTCTTACGCCGCCGAGCATGACGTGATCGCCATCGGCAAAGGCGTGGACATCGAAGCCGTTGCCGGTGCGCACGTCGGACAGCGCCGCCGCCCGCAAGGCTTCCGCGCGCAGAAAATCATCGTTAGTGGTGAGCTTCACGTTGCCGGCCTCGCCCGCGAAAACAGCGACGCGGTGGCCGGCCCATTCGGCGAGCGCGGCATCGTCTGGAAAATCCTCGCGCCCGGCCGCCGCGGCCCGCGTGTGCGCCTCGATGATCAGGTTGAAGGCGAACGCCTGCGGCGTTTGCACCATGCGCAGGCGGGTGCGGTCGAGCGTTTCGGTCACGAAGGCGGCGTCATCGATTCTTTTCACGGTGTCGGCGATGGCGATGGCCGGCACCGCGGCGCCGTGCTCCTTGGCCGCGGTAATGGCGCGGCCGATGAGGGCATCGCTCACGAACGGTCGCGCCGCGTCGTGAATGAGGACGAGGTCGGGCGCGGTCGCGCGGAGCGCTTCGAGCCCGGCGCGCACCGAGAATTGCCGCGTGGCGCCGCCCCAGACCGGCCGCAGCAGGCCCTTGAGGCCGGCGGTCGCAGCGCGAAAAGCCTCTTCGTCATGCGGGTGAATGACCGGTTGCACCGCGCCGATTTGCGGATGGGCGAGGAAGCCGGCAAGGCTTGGACGGATCATCGGCTCGCCCACGAACTCCCGATATTGCTTGGGGATGTCGCTGCCGGCGCGCAGACCCCTCCCGGCCGCAACGACGACAGCCGCGACCATGCCTTTCATGGACCACCCTCTTTGTGCGTTCGAGGTGGCTTTAGCGCATGTTACGGAAATGCGCGAACCGGCGCGTTTTGCGGAATCCATGTCCTGACGGCGGGACCGAGCGCTGGTTCATGATATTGCAGCGCAGCACTTGCATACTCCAAGAAATTGGCTAAACTCTATGCACAAGGCAATATCGCCTATTTAGTGTGCATATGTCTTTGGCTAGCTCTTATCAATGAAAAAGGGCCGGGTTTCCCGCCGTAGGCGGGGCCATTTGCGATACGCGGCCGGGCGGAGGCGAGGAGTCGGGCATGACGTCCACCGAAACATCCTTGGCGGCAATGGCTGCCGATGCAGTCCTTAATGCGCTGCCGCATCCTGTCATTGTCGTATCGTCCGACGGCAAGGTGGCGGACGCCAATATGGCAGCGGAGGCTTTTTTCGAGGTTTCGGCCCCGTTGTTGCGGCGCAACCTGCTGCGCGAGCTGGTGCCGTTCGGCAGCCCCTTGCTCACGCTTGTGGAGCAGGTGCGTGCGCGTGGCGCCGCGGTTAACGAATACAAGGTCGATCTCGGCACGCCGCGTAATCCCGGCGATCGCCTGGTCGATTTGCACGTCGCCCCCCTACCGGAGCGACCGGACCACGTGGTGGTGATGCTGCAGGAGCGCACCATCGCCGACAAGATGGATCGCCAGCTCACCCACAGGGGCGCGGCACGTTCGGTGATTGCGCTCGCGGCCATGCTCGCGCACGAGATCAAGAACCCGCTGTCCGGTATCCGCGGCGCCGCGCAATTGTTGGAGCAATCGGTCGATGACGACGACCGCACGCTCACGCGTCTCATTTGCGACGAGGCCGACCGCATCGTGAAGCTGGTCGACCGTATGGAGGTTTTTGCCGACGAGCGTCCAATCGAGCGCGAGCCGATCAACATCCACGTGGTGCTCGACCACGTCAAACGGCTGGCGCAGACCGGCGTCGCCCGGCACATCAAATTCGTCGAGGACTACGATCCGTCGCTGCCGCCGGTCTTGGCCAACCGCGATCAGCTCATCCAGGTGTTCTTGAATCTGGTCAAGAACGCGGCCGAGGCGATCGGCGAGAATGCCAATAGCGGCGAGATCGCGCTGTCGACCGCGTTCCGTCCCGGCGTGCGGCTGTCGCTTCCGGGCGCGAAAGCGCGCGTCGCGCTGCCGCTCGAATTCTGCGTGCGGGACAATGGCCCCGGCGTCCCCGAAGAATTGTTGCCGCACCTGTTCGACCCGTTCGTCACCACCAAACCGACCGGATCGGGCCTCGGACTGGCGCTGGTGGCCAAGATCGTCGGCGATCACGGCGGCATCATCGAATGCGAGTCGCAGCCGCGCCGAACCGTCTTTCGCGTGCTCATGCCGATTTACGCAGGGGAGGGCGCCGGGCCGGACGGCGCCGTCGCGCCACGAGGAGATCATTGATGCCGACGGGAAGCATTCTCGTTGCCGACGATGATGCGGCGATCCGGACCGTGCTCAACCAGGCGCTGTCGCGCGCCGGCTACGAGGTCCGCTCGACCGGCAATGCCGCCGCGCTCTGGCGCTGGATCAGCCAGGGCGACGGCGATCTCGTCATCACCGACGTGGTGCTGCCGGATGAAAGTGCCTTCGATCTGTTGCCGCGCATCAAGAAAGCGCGGCCGGATTTGCCGGTCCTCATCATGAGCGCGCAGAATACGTTCATGACCGCGATCCGCGCCTCCGAGCGCGGCGCCTACGAATATCTGCCCAAGCCGTTCGACCTCAAGGAACTGATCGCCATTGTCGGGCGCGCGCTGTCGGAGCCGAAGGAGAAGCCGCAGCAATCGGCCAAGGCCGAGAATCTGGAATCGATCCCGCTGATCGGCCGCTCGCCGGCGATGCAGGACATTTATCGCGTGCTGGCGCGGCTGATGCAGACCGACCTGACGGTCATGATCTCGGGCGAATCCGGCACCGGCAAGGAACTGGTGGCGCGCGCGCTGCACGATTACGGCAAAAGGCACGCCGGGCCGTTCGTCGCCATCAATATGGCGGCGATCCCCCGCGACCTTGTCGAATCGGACCTGTTCGGCCACGAGAAGGGTGCTTTCACCGGCGCCAATACGCGCAGCGCCGGTCGTTTCGAGCAGGCCGAAGGCGGCACCCTCTTCCTCGACGAGATCGGCGACATGCCGATGGAGGCGCAGACCCGGCTCCTGCGCGTGCTGCAGCAGGGCGAGTACACCACGGTCGGCGGCCGCACCCCGATCAAGGCCGATGTCCGCATCATCGCGGCGACCAACAAGGAACTGCGCCAACTCATCCAGCAGGGCTTGTTCCGCGAAGACCTGTTCTTCCGCCTCAACGTAGTGCCGCTGCGCCTGCCGCCGCTGCGCGAGCGCACCGAGGACATTCCCGACTTGATCCGGCACTTCTTTGCCGTGGTCGAGCGCGAGGGCTTGCCCGGAAAGCAGATCGACCAAGCCGCCCTCGACCGGCTGCGGCGCTATCGCTGGCCGGGCAATGTGCGCGAATTGGAAAATCTCGCCCGGCGGCTCGCCGCCCTTTATCCGCAAGAGACGATCACGGCCGCCGTGGTCGAGGCTGAATTGTCGCAACCTGCGCTCATCGCGCCGGCGGACACCCATGGCGGCGACGACAACCTGTCGGGTGCGGTCGAACGCTATCTGGCGCGCTATTTCTCCGGCTTCGATGACGCTCTGCCGCCGCCCGGCCTCTATCACCGCATCCTGCGTGAGGTGGAAGCGCCGCTCCTTTCCGCCACGCTCGCTGCCACGCGCGGCAATCAAATCCGTGCCGCCGACCTGCTCGGCGTCAACCGCAACACCCTGCGCAAGAAAATCCGCGACCTGGAGATCCAAGTCTATCGCACTGCCAGATGATACGGCGGCTGTCTGCGCCCTGGAATTGTCGCAATTTGGCAACATTGTTGTATAAAAGCATCACTTGGAATGAATGGCTGGGGCTCCATTCGTTTGCGCTTGCCG
>JASHRY010000195.1 GCA_030037105.1 Xanthobacteraceae bacterium | reverse complement strand
TGCACCAACTCTATCTGCTTTTCCGTAAAAGGACGAACTTCCGAGCGGCCGATACTGACCACTCCAATCAGGTCGTTCCCCTTCAACATCGGCACCGACAGCATTGTTCGTACGCCACCTACTTCAACGGCCGCAACCGTTGCCGGAATGCGATCTATGTAAGCCTGATCTGCAGCCAAATCCGCGATGTGGATAAGCGTTTTGCTGGCTAAAATGCGACCGCTAACAGATCGAGGGTCCGGACGGGATGGCAAACCTCGGCGCGCTTCGACGTAAGCAGGCGACTGGTTGTGTATCGCAACGAGCTGCAAGGCTTCGTCGTCCCACCGATATATATTTCCAAACTTGGCATCGCAGATACGGACGGCGCTCTCCAGCATGGTTGCAAACACCGGCTCCAAATCGCCCGGCGAGCTGGAGATAACCTGTAGCACATCCGCGGTCGCGGTCTGCTGCTCCAGCGATTCGGTGAGGTCGGCGGTACGCTGGCGCAGTTCCGTTAGCAGTCGCGCGTTCTCGATGGCGATCACGGCTTGGCTGGCGAAGCTCGTGACCAACGCGATCTGCTTGTCGGTGAACGGCCGGACTTCCTGGCGGGCCAGGGCGAAGGCGCCGATCAGCTCATTGTCCTTCAGCATAGGCACGGCCAGGAAGGTGCGGATGCCGGCGCTTTCGACGCTGGCGACTGAGAGCGGTTCCCGTTCGATATAACCCTTCGATGCCATCACGTCGCGGACGTGAACCGCTGCTTTGGTCGCAATCATCTCTCCGACAGCGTTGTTCGGCGCCGGACGGAACGGCGCGCTTCTTCGCGCCGCGGCGAAGGCCGCCGGCGTGTTGCAGGAAGCAACGATGTGCAGGGCCTCGCCATCCCAGCGATAGATATTGCCGAATTTGGCGTCGCAGATGCGCGCCGCGTTCTCCAGCATGCTGGCAAACACCGGCTCCAATTCGCCTGGCGAGCGCGAAATAACGCTCAGCACATCCGAGGTGGCGGTCTGCTGCTCCAGCGACTCGCGGAGTTCGGTCAGCAGCCGCGCGTTCTCGACGGCGATCACGGCCTGGGCGGCAAAATTCGTCACCAGCTCGATCTGTTTGGCGGTGAATGGGCGAGTTTCTTGGCGCCCGACCATGAAGGACCCGATCAGCTCGTTCTCCTTCAGCATGGCGATATACAGCGCCGTGCGCATACCCCCAACTTCGACGGCGGCAACAATCCAAGGATCGCGTTGTTCAACATAGGCCTCGTCGTCCAAAAAATTGGCGTGATAAACCGGCGTCTTGGCTGCCACCATGCGGCCGAGAAAGCTGTTCGGCTTCGGACGAAATGGCGTATCGCTACGTATCGCGCTGTAGGCGGCCGGCAGATTGTACGTCGCAACGACGCTTAAAACGTCGCCATCCCACCGATACACGCCGCCCATCTTGGCGTCGCAGATGCGGATTGCGTTCTCCAGCATCGTCTCGAACACCGGCTGCAGATCACCCGGCGAGCTGGAGATCACTTGCAGCACCTCCGAGGTCGCGGTCTGCTGCTCCAACGATTCGCGCAGCTCCGTGAGCAGCCGCGTGTTCTCGATGGCGATCACGGCCTGGCTGGCGAAGCTCGTGACCAACGTGATCTGCTTGTCAGTGAAGGGGCGGACCTCCTTGCGGTAAAGGGAGAACAGACCGATCAGCTCGTTCTCCTTCAGCATGGGAATAATAAGCTGCGTGCGCATGCCGCCGAGCTCGACGGCCGCGACCGCTGCCGTATCGCTTCTGTCGAGATAGCCCGGCCACGCCGCAACATCGACGACATGAAACGGTTGCTTGGTCGCCAGGATGTGATCGATCATGCCCTTGTCGCCGCGGGCAAGCGGCGAGCGCGTGCGCGCCTCGACGAAGGCAGGCGGCGTATTATGCGTGGCGACGAGACGCATAACGTCGTCGTCCCGGCGGTAGATATTGCCGAATTGGGCGCCGCAGATGCGCGCGGCGTTCGCCAGCATGGCATGAAATACCGGCTGCAGATTCCCCGACGAGGTCGAGATGACACGCAGCACCTCTGCCGCGGCGGTCTGTTGCTCCAGGGCTTCGCTGAGGTCGGCGGTGCGCCGGCGCAGTTCGTTGAGCAGCCGCGCATTCTCGATGGCGATCACCGCCTGGGCGGCGAAATCCTTGAGCAACCCGATCTGCCGGTCGGTGAACGGCCGGACCTCCGCGCGATAGACCGAAATGACGCCGACTACATCATTGTCTTTGAGCATCGGCACGATGATGATCGTCCGCACCCCGGTCAGCTTGAAAAAAGCCACGGCGTCGGAGTCGCCCTGCCTGAAGGCCGGATGCTCGGTGAGGTCAGCAATGTGAATCGGCTGCTTGGTGGCTGCGGCGCGCATCACCGGGCCGGCGCGCACGACCGGCTCGCGCCGCCGGAGCTCGGCAAAGGCCGCCGGCGCATTGTGCATGCCCACGACGCGGAACGCATCGCCCTCGCGAAGCATGAGGATGCCGAAATTGGCTTCGCAGAGACGCGTTCCATTGGCCAGGATGGCTTGGAATACCGGATCAAGCTCGTTCGGCGAACTCGAGATGACGCGCAGCACTTCCGATGTCGCGGTCTGCTGCTCCAGCGCTTCGCTGAGGTCGGCCGTGCGTTGGCGCAGCTCGTTGAGCAGCCGCGCGTTCTCGATGGCGATGACCGCCTGATCGGCAAACGTCGTCACCAGCTCGATCTGCTTGTCGGTGAACGGATTGACCTCGTCGCGAGTCAGCGTGAAGACGCCGATCGTCGCGCCGTCGCGCAGGAGCGGGACGCCGAGATTGGTCCGGTAGCCGAAGGCTTGCTGATAACCGGTCGCCTGGTACTCGGAGTCGGCCAGCACGTCGGGAACGTGAACTGCCCTGCCCTCCAAGGCGACCCGGCCGGTCACGCTGCCGCGGCCCGGCCGCAACGGATGCGCGGCCGCGTATCGCGCCGCTTCGGGCGAGAACCGGTAATTCGCGGCCATCCGGTACACCTCGCCGTCGAGTTGAAAGATGACGCCCTTGTCGGCGGCGCAAAGCTGGGCGGCCGATTGCAGAAGCGTGTCGAGCACGGCCTGCAGATCGAAAGCGGAGCGGCTAATGACCTTGAGCACGTCGGCGGTGGCCGTCTGCTGCGCCAGCGACTCGCGCAGCTCGTTGAGCAGCCGCGCGTTCTCTATGGCGATGACCGCCTGGGCGGCGAAATTCTTGACCAGCTCGATCTGCTTATCGGCGAACGGCCGCACTTCCTGCCGGTAGATGTGGAACGCACCGATCGATGCCCCCTCCTTGAGCATCGGTACGACGAGCATGCTGCGAACCGCGCCGAGCTCAACCAAGGCAACTACGGGAGGATCGCGCTCCTTGTAAGCTTGGTCCGTGGTGATATCGACGATGTGGACGACGTTGCCCGTAGCTACAGCGCGCGACAGCGGCGCTAGCGGACTGGCGCGAAAGAGCGGCTCGTCGCGAAAGCGCTCGACGAAGACCGTCGGCATGTTGTGCAGCGTGCCGACGCGGAATGCCTCGCCTTCACGCAGCGTCAACGCCCCGAACTCGGCCTCGCAGAGGCTGGCGGCATTGCTGAGCATGGCGTCGAAAACCGGCCGCAAATCGCCGGGTGAACTTGAGATGACGCCGAGCACTTCCGAGGTCGCGGTCTGCTGCTCCAGCGCTTCGCTGAGGTCGGCCGTGCGCTGCCGCAATTCGTTGAGCAGCCGCGCGTTCTCTATGGCGATGACCGCCTGGG
>JASHRY010000194.1 GCA_030037105.1 Xanthobacteraceae bacterium | reverse complement strand
CTATCCACGCGAAGTCGAGGAAGTGCTGCTGCGCCATCCCGGCGTGCTCGAAGTCTCAGTCATCGGCCGCCCGCATCCCGATTGGGGCGAAGAAGTCGTCGCCTGCGTCGTCGCGCGCGCCGAACATGCCGTATCGGCGGCGGAATTGGACGCGCTCTGCCTTGCCGCGATCGCACGCTTCAAGCGGCCGCGCGGTTATGTCTTCCTCGAGGCACTGCCCAAGAACAATTACGGCAAGGTGTTGAAGACCGAATTGCGCAAGCTTCATGGTTGAGCCGGGGAGAACGCGCCATACCGGGCGCGGCTTGCTCCCACGCCCACCATTGATCAATTCAGCCCGATTTCGTCCGGAATTGGTATCCGTGCCGGACGGGCCGGCTGGAACTGCGCGAGCTGTTGCATCGCCTTGAGATCGATGAATTCCACGCGACGCTCGTTTACGGTAATCATTCCTTCGGCGCGAAGCCGGGTCAACATGCGGTTGAGGTGCGGGACGCTCAAGCCGAGCGCATCGCTCATCAATTCCTGAGTAAACGGGAGGTTGAAGGCGGAGTCGGCGGCACATCCGACCATGGCGAGCCGGGCATGGATTTCAAGGAGAAGATGCGCGAGCCGTTCGATCGGCGTTCGGCGGCCGACGTCGATAACGTGCTCCGCATAGTTGATCGCTTCCTGGGCGGCGAGCCAACTCAGCATGAGGCCGAACTTCGGCCGCCGATAGCACAGCGCCACGAACGATTCGAGCGAGCAAATCTGCAGCGTCATGTCGCTGACGGCGACGACCGAATTGGGGGCGCGGTCGAGGAAACTGCCGGGCAGCCCGACGATGTCTCCGGGCAGCACGAAGTTGACGATCTGGCGCTTGCCGTTGCGCAAAAGCTTGTAGCGGGCGGCGAACCCGCCCTTGACGAAGCACAGCTTGCAGAATTCGTAGCCGTCGAGGACGAGATCGCGCCGCTTCTGGACCGTCAGTTCGGTCTCGATCACCGCGCGCAGGCTTTGCAGGTCGGGCAGCGTCAGGTCGCCCAGCTTTTGCAGGCGCATGACGAAGGGATCGTCACGCCAGATATCCTTGAGCGCGCGGGTCGATCCGCGCGCGACCATGGTCCTCAGCGAAAGGTCGTTCATTTCCTTAATTTGGATCAATAACGGTGATGAAAGCTACCCCTACTAAAGGCGGTCACACTCCACGGCGGAAAATCAACGAAAATGGGAGGTTGATATGACCATTGAGAAAAAGCCTTTAGCCAACGGACTTTCGCGGCGCTCCCTTCTGCGTCAAGCGGTCGCAACCGGCGCCGGGATCGGCGCCCTTTCCGCGGGCATGCCTGCGCCGTTCGGCTTTGTCAGCCGCGCGTTCGCGGAGGATCGTCCCCCCATCGGCACTTGGCCGGCCGGCTCGGAGGGGTCAACCGTGACCATCGGTGCTGCCGTGCCACTGACCGGCACTTACGCCCAGTCGGGCGCGGACGAATTGAAGGGAATGCAATTGGCAGTCGACCACATCAACGAGGGTAACGAGCTGATCAAGAAAATCGCGCCCAAGGTCACCAAGGGCCTGCTCGGCAAGACGGTGAAACTGGTCTCCGCCGACTCCGGCGCCAAACCGAACAACGCGGTGCAGGAGCAGCAGACCTTCATCAACGAGAACAAGATCATCCTGATGACCGGATCGACCTCCTCGGCGGTCGCGGTCGCGACCAATCATTTCGCCCAGCGCGAAAAGGTTCTCTACGTCGCGGCGATCTCCGGCTCGAACGACACCACCGGCAAGGACTGCGTGCGCTACGGCTTCCGCCAAGACTTTTATGGCCAGACCGCAGCCGCCGCGATTGGTCCCGTGCTGGTGAAGCAGTTCGGCAAGAATCGCAAGGCGGCGTTCATGACGCCGGATTACACCTACGGTCACACCGTCACCAAGTCGACGAGCGACTATCTGACCCAACATGGTGGCTGGACGGTGGTGACCGACCAGGTCTCGCCGCTCGGCACCCAGGACTTCAGCCAATACCTGACCAACATCGCCAATTCCGGAGCCGAGTTCATTTGCAACGTGAATTGGGGCCGCGACGCGGTGCTGTCGACCCAGCAGGCGCACCAGTTCGGCCTTATCCCGAAGATGACGCTGGTCATTCCCTACCAGACGCCCTTCCTCGCCAAGGAGGTGGGACCGGAGATCATGGGCGGGGTCCTCGCCGCTACCGACTTCTGGTGGACGCTCGAAGACAGGTATCCGCTCGCCAAGATGTTCGTCGAGGACTTCTACAAGAAGTACAACTACCGGCCCGAATGGGGTGCTGAGAATTCTTACAATTCGATCTCGGCGTGGGCGCGCATGGTGTCCGAGGCCGGCACCTTCTACCCGCCTGACGTGATTAAGCAGTATGAGAAGGGCGAAACCTATGAGTCCTTGGTCGGCCCCGTCCATTACCGTCCCGAGGATCATCAGTGTGTGCGCCCGGTGATCATCGTCCGCGGCAAGCATCCGAAAGAGATGAAGAACTCCGAGGACTACTGGGAGGTGATCGAAGTCGTTCCCGGCGCGCCGCTCATGCAGGCGCCGGATGCGTTCGGTTGCCATTTGGGCGATTATACCTGATGCACTGACGCTCTCTCCGCGTCGACGACGGGGAGAGAGTCCTTTTGTTGAGTTATGGCCGGGTCCAAGGCGCGGAGCACTTTCTTCGCTGCTTGCGGCCCGGCCGCTTGCAAAGTGCTAGGCAGCGCCGACACTCGGCATTAATGTCGAGAAGACGACCGGGGCAGCGGCGACACTGCATCGCAACGGATTGCGGACGACAGCGTGATCAACTGGGGCAATTTTATCTCGCAGGTGTTCAACGGGGTGGTGCTCGGCGCACTTCTAGCGCTGATTTCGTCCGGGCTGACGATCATCTACGGCGCGCTCGGTATCCTCAATCTCGCGCACGGCGCGATGTTCATGCTCGGTGGCTATGCCGGCTGGGTCGCCTACAGCTACACGGGCTCCTTTGTCGTCGCCGTCATTGCGGGTTCCCTGTTCGTCATGCTGGTCGGGGTGATGACGGAGCGGGTCATCATCCGCCACTTCTATTCCAGGCCGCATGAAGACCAACTCTTGGTCACCTTCGGTCTCGGTATTGTGTTCGTGGAGACTGTTCGTTTTTTCTTCGGCAGCCTGTCGAAGACGGTGCCGCCGCCGCACGTGTTTGCCGGAATAACCTCGCTTGGCTTCATGTTCTATCCGACCTACCGCTTGGCCGTGGTTGTCATCGTGGCGTTGGCGCTGTTGGCGCTCTATCTGATGCTCTATCGCACGCGGCTCGGTATGATCGTGCGCGCCGGCATCGAGGATTCGATCATGGTCGATTCGCTCGGCATCAACGTCTACAGGATCTTCATGTTGGTGTTCGGCATTGGCGCCATGGCGGCGGGCTTCGCCGGCATCGTTAATGCACCGGTGGTTTCGATCGCGCCGGACGTCGGC
>JASHRY010000193.1 GCA_030037105.1 Xanthobacteraceae bacterium | reverse complement strand
CGCGCGTCTCTTATCATGAGGCGCGTTTCTTGACAGCGACTTATGGTCTCGTCATAAGGACCGCGGCCGCTGCCGCGCGGCGCGATGAAAAAGCGTGCCGGCATGCGGCTTAAGCCGACAAGCCGAGTGACTTACGAAAGCCGGTCCGGATCAAGCTCGGCACCGGATCGGACACGGGGACAAGATGTTCGCGGTTTTCAGAACGGGCGGCAAGCAATACCGGGTGGCCGCCGAGGACGTGCTCAAGGTCGACAAGATCAAAGGCGAACCCGGCGCGATCGTCGAGTTCGGCGACGTCCTGGTCGTGGGCGGGGAGAATGTGACGTTGGGCGCCCCCATTGTCGCCGGTGCGGCGGTCGCGGCCGAGGTGCTCGAGCAGGCGCGCGGTCGGAAAATCATCGCCTTCAAGAAGCGCCGGCGGAAGAACTCGCGCCGCAAGCGCGGCCACCGCCAGGAATTCACCTTGCTGCGCATCACCGAAATCCTCACCGACGGCAAGAGGCCGAGCAAGACGCCGCCGCCGAAGCCGAAGCGCGCGCCGGCGCCAGCTTCCGCGATTGAGGACAGTCCGGCACCGGCCGCGGCCATGCCGGCAGCGGCCGAGGACGCCCCGGCCGCCTCCGATGTGGCCAAGGCGAAGAAGCGCAAAACGCCGGCCGATAAGCCAAAAAGGCCGAAACCCAAGCCGCCGGCGGCCAAGGCGAAACAGCCCGCGGCCAAGAAGAATGCCACGGGGAAAAAGAAGAAGTGATGCGGAGAAGTGATGCTTTTGTCACGAAACCGGTGTAGGCAATAAGCGGACAGGTTCGGAGGCCGGCAATGGCCCATAAGAAAGCAGGCGGATCCTCGCGCAACGGTCGTGATTCGGCCGGGCGGCGGCTGGGAATCAAGATTTTCGGCGGCGAAGAGGTGGTTGCGGGCAACATCATCGCGCGCCAGCGCGGCACCAAATGGCATGCCGGCCGCAACGTCGGCGTCGGCCGCGACCATACGTTGTTTGCATTGATCAACGGTCGCATTGAGTTCCGTACCAAAACCAAGGGCCGCGTTTTCGTATCGGTGCTGCCGACGGCGGAGGCAGCGGCCCAGTAAACTGGTGGATCATACGAGGTCCGCCGGCATCCAGTCGAACCGGCGGGCCCGAATGGGCTCCGAAATTGGGGGAGACCGGGATGCCGGCTCCCCCTTTGGTTTCTTTCAGGAGCCCGTGCCATGACCCTGTTGGACGATGTCGTCGATGCGGCCGCCCGCGCGCGCAATCTTCCCGTCCTCAAGAGCGAGCGGCTGACGCTGCGCGCGCCGCGTCACGACGACGTAAAGGTGATTGCGCTCCTCGCCAATGATCGTCGCGTCGCGGAAAATACGACGCACATCCCGCATCCCTACGGCATCGACGACGCCAGAGAGTTCATCGACGCGGCAAACCGCCGCGAGGGCGAAGCAAGCTTCATCATTGCCCTGGACGGCACCGTTATCGGCGCCTGCGGTATCGATCCGCGCCAGAGTGGCGCGGAGATCGGCTGTTGGCTCGGCGTGCCCTATTGGGGTCGCGGCTTTGCCACTGAAGCGGTGCGCGCCGTCATCGATTATGCCTTTGGCGAGCTTGCGTGCGAAGCGCTTGCGGCCGGCGCGCGGGTCAGCAATCCGGCTTCGCGCCGGGTGCTGGAGAAGTGCGCCTTCCAGTGGACCGGGGTGCGCCTGACGCGCATCCGCGCCATCAATTCCGCGGCGCCGGTCGATCGCTTCCGGCTCGACCGCGGACTCTGGGCATCGCTCAAGTCCTGGGCTCCGGCGCGGCGCGTGGCGTGAGCGGATCGTACGATGCCTTGCCTCGACATTGCGCCAGACAGGATGACATATCTTCGAGTCGTCATCCCGCTCTGGCTTTTTGGTGGAGCATGGTCTTTTCGGAAAACGGTTCCTACCCCGGATCAAGTCCGGGGCGGGCTTTTTCCGGATCATGCTCTATTGTCCGGCGCCCGACGGCGGACGAAAGAATGGCTCGAGCTTGCCGACCAGCGCCGGTCCGAAATGGCCTTGCGGGTTTGACGGCGGCGCGCGGTCCATCAGCTCCCAGCCGTGGATCAGGACCCGCGCATTGTCGAAGGCTTGCTTCAAGCTCCGGCCCGGCCGCAGGCTCTGGCGGAAGAAGGCATCGCCGAAATAGGTCCAGTCGCGTCCGGGCGCGCAGCCGAACGAGGTGTGCTTCGCGTCCGACGCGGTGAGCACTATGGTGTCGTCGTTGGCGAGCGGCGGCACGAATATGCCCGAAAAGCAGGCCGACACGATGACGATGCGGTTCTTGATGCCCGCTTTGGCGAGCGCTCCTACGACCTCGCGCGGCGTCAGCTCGCTGTCGGCTTCATCGGGCAACCGCAGGGCAAAGCCGCTTGGTTCCCCGTGCGAGGTCATCAGCAGGAGGAGGACGTCCTTATCCTTGTCCATGATCGCGCCGACGGCGCGTATTGCGGCGGCGAAATTCCGCCGGTCGGCGAGCGGCAGGCGCGCGCGCGTCGCGCGGTGATTGATGAGGCGAAGCGTGCGGCCCTCAATCGGCAGGATGCCGCCAATCGCGGCCAGCCCGCCGTCAAGCTCCTTGATGAAGACGTCCTGGTCCGCCCAACCGTCGACGCCGATGGCGTAGATGTCGGTCGCGCCCTTTTTTGGCGGCGCAAGACGCGCGATTTCCGCCTGCAGGAGGCCGCGCTGCGATTGATCGAAGCGCGCCGCTTCGCTCTGCGGGCCGCCGGCATTTGCCGTCGAGAGCGCGACGCAAAGCGCGGCCACGCTGCCCACGCCGCCGAGTACACGGACGGCAAGGCCGATGACGCACCACATACTTCGCATCGGACGTGCCTAATCTGAGTGCCACGATCGGAATATCTGCATTATATCGGGATATAAGGGATGCGCTGCGGGCGGCGCTACGATTGACGGCATGAAGTTCCTCGACGAGGCCAAGGTCTATATTCGTTCCGGCGACGGCGGCAACGGCTGCGTGTCGTTCCGGCGGGAAAAATTTATCGAGTTCGGCGGGCCGAACGGCGGCGACGGCGGCAAGGGCGGCGACGTGGTTGCGGCAGCGGTCGAAGGTCTTAACACGCTGATCGACTATCGCTACCAGCAGCACTTTTTCGCCGAAAACGGCGGCGCCGGCATGGGCAAGGACCGCCACGGCGCCGACGGCGCCGACGCCGTGCTCAAAGTGCCGGTCGGCACCCAGATCTACGGTGAGGACGGCGGGACGCTCATCGCCGATCTCACCGAGGTCGGCCAGCGCGCCGTGCTCGCGCGCGGCGGCAAGGGCGGTTTCGGCAATGCGCATTTCAAGACTTCGACCAACCGAGCGCCGCGGCAGGCCAATCCCGGCCAGACCGGCGAGGAACTCACGATCCGCCTGCGGCTTAAGCTGATCGCCGATGCCGCTATCGTCGGGCTGCCGAACGCCGGCAAATCGACGTTTCTTGCCGCCGTCAGCGCCGCCCGGCCGAAGATCGCCGATTACCCCTTCACCACGCTCAATCCGCAGCTCGGCGTCGTCGAAATCGACGGGCGCGAATTCGTGCTCGCCGACATTCCCGGCCTGATCGCGGGCGCGCATGAGGGCATCGGTCTCGGCGACCGTTTCCTCGGCCACGTCGAGCGCTGCCGCGTGCTGCTGCACCTCGTCGATGGAACGCTCGCCCACGCCGCCGAAGCTTACAAGACGGTGCGCGCGGAACTTTCGGCCTATGGCCACGAGCTTGCGGGAAAACTCGAGATCGTCGCGCTCAGCAAGGCGGACGCGCTGAGCGCCGAGGAGATCGAGCGCCAACTGGCGCGCCTTGAGCGCGCGGCAAAAACGCCACCTTTGGTCGTGTCCGCGGCGAGTGGGGCGGGCGTCAAGGCCGTTCTGCGCGCACTCTGGCAGAGGATCGAGAAAGCGCGCCATGACACCGACGCGCCGAGCGCCGTTCCCGCCTGGCGCCCGTGATCGACTTGCGGGAACGTCCCCGCGGTGTCGCGGGCCTTGTTTGGATTGGGCGCGGTCAATCGTTACAATGGCGGCATGTTCGGCCTGCCACGAATCTACCAGCAGCCGCGCAATGTGCGGCTCGATACGCTGGTCCGCCTGCGTTGGCTCGCCGTCTTCGGCCAATTGGTGGCCGTCCTGGTGGTGCATTTCGGCCTTGAATTCGAGGTTCCGATCTGGCTCTGCCTCGCTGTGATTGCATTGTCGGCATTGCTCAACGTGGCGCTGCGTATCGGCTTCCGCCAGACGCATTGGCTCGAGCCGGACCGCGCCGCTTATCTCCTGGGCTTTGACATCGCCGTGCTCGCGGCGCTCCTTTATCTCACCGGCGGCCTGGAGAATCCGTTTTCCTTCCTGCTGCTCGGCCCGGTGCTGATCTCGGCAACGGCGCTGCCGCCGCGCATGACGTTGCTGATCGGCATGTTCGCCACGCTGTGCGCGACCGTGCTCGTCTTCTTCCATTACCAACTGCCGTGGGACAGCGAGGGCCCCTTCGAACCTCCGGAAACCTACGTGATCGGAGTCTGGCTCTCGATCCTGCTGGCGATCGGCTATATCGGCGTCTATACGTGGCAATTCGCCGAGGAAGGCCGCCAGCTCTCCGACGCGCTGGCGGCGACGGAGCTCGTGCTGGCGCGCGAGCAGCACCTTTCCCAGCTCGACGGTCTCGCCGCCGCCGCAGCGCACGAGCTTGGCACGCCGCTCTCCACCATCACCGTGGTGGTGCGTGAAATCGAGCGCACGCTCGATCCGAAATCGCCGCATGCCGAGGATGTGAAGCTCTTGCGCGAGCAGGCGCAACGCTGCCGCGAAATTCTGGCCAAGATCACCGAGCTTCCGGTGGGCGAGCCGTTCGATCGCATGCCGCTCTCTGCTCTCATCGAGGAAGCGGTCGCTCCGCACCGCAACTTCGGCGTCGCGATCGGCGTCACGCTGCCGCCCAACCGCAGCATGGAGCCGGTCGCGCCGCGCAATCCGGCAATCCGCTACGGGCTGGGTAATCTGATCGAGAATGCGGTCGATTTCGCCCATCAGCGGGTCGAGATCCAACCGCGATGGACGGCGGAAGAGGTCAGCATCACGATCAGCGATGACGGGCCGGGCTTCGCGCCCGAGGTCGAGGATCGCATCGGGGCGCCCTACGTCACCCATCGGCGGCCTGGACCGCGCGGAGCGGACGGGGATGAGGAAACGGCGTTCGGGCTGGGTCTGGGCTTCTTCATTGCCAAAACGTTGCTCGAGCGTACGGGCGCCAAGCTCTCGCTCATCAATCGGGCGCCGCCGTTGCACGGCGCCACCGTTACCATCACCTGGAGACGCGCGGATTTTGAACGGCCGCGCGCCTCGCCTGTCCCGCCCCTTGAGCGCGCCGCGCCTGCTGCTTAATTTAGTGGCGAGCGGGAGCGACGTTTACCGTAGTGGAATGTAGCTTGGTGGAGTAAATTGCCGTGACCAACGCCATGACCAATGCCCTGACCGGCGCCGCGACCCACACCATGGCCGGCGCGTTTTCCGGCGAACGTTCGCTGCTGATCGTCGACGACGACAGATCGTTTTTGCAGCGTCTGGCGCGCGCGATGGAGACTCGCGGCTTTGCGGTGACCACGGCCGAATCGGTCGCCGACGGTCTGCTGCAGGTGGAGAAAGCCGCTCCGGCCTTCGCCGTTGTCGATATGCGGCTCGGCGACGGCAACGGGCTCGACGTCATTTCGGCGATGAAGAAGCGCCGGCCGGAAGCGCGTGCGATCATCCTCACCGGTTACGGCAACATCGCGACCGCGGTGAACGCGGTCAAGCTCGGCGCTGTCGATTACCTCGCCAAGCCGGTCGATGCCGACGACGTCGCCGCCGCCCTGCTTGCGCTCGACAACAGAAAGATCGAGCCGCCGGAGAATCCGATGTCGGCCGATCGCGTGCGCTGGGAACATATCCAGCGCATCTATGAATTGTGCGGCCGCAACGTTTCGGAAACCGCCAGGCGCCTCAACATGCACCGCCGCACCTTGCAGCGCATCCTCGCCAAGCGCGCGCCCAAATAAGCGTCATCGCCGTAAGAGCTGCTGGCGGCGTCCGCGACTTTATCCGTCCGTGAACGCGTTGACGTTTAAATGTACGCCGAGCCCGTTTACCGCCGACTAATACCAGCGGCATTAAACGCTGACTCGTGTTGTCGTCATCATCCGCGCAGGCGGATGATCCAGTGGCAGATGCGTAGCCCGATGAGCGAAGCGAAATCCGGGATTTTCGCGACAGCCGGATCGGTTTTCCCGCATGTCGCTGCGCTCATGCGGGCTACGGGGATGTTGACTGGATCGTCCGCCTTCGCCTGCGCGGA
>JASHRY010000192.1 GCA_030037105.1 Xanthobacteraceae bacterium | reverse complement strand
GTGGAACCACACCTACGGCAGCAACCACAATTTCGGCCTCGTGCTCGACAATGGCGGCTCGCTCTATATCGACGAAGGCAAGCCGATGCCCGGCGCCATCGAGGCGACCGTGCGCAACCTGCGCGACGTCGCGCCGACGATCTATTTCAACGTGCCGAAAGGCTTCGAGATGCTGCTGCCCTATCTCGAGGCGGATCCGGCGCTGCGCGAAATCTTCTTCAGCCGGCTCAAGGTGATGTTCTATGCTGGCGCCGGCCTCTCCCAGCATGTGCTCGATGCGTTGCAGGGGTTCGCGGTCAAGACGACGGGCGAGCGCGTTATTTTTCTGTCGAGCCTCGGCTCGACGGAAACGGCGCCGGCCGCGCTCGCCTGTAGTTGGGAGAGCGAACGCACCGGCAATATCGGCTTGCCGTTGCCCGGCGTGGACCTGAAGCTCGTTCCGCGCGAAGGCAAGCTCGAAGCGCGGCTCAAAGGCGCCAACATCACGCCCGGCTATTGGCGCGCGCCGGCGCTGACCGCGGAAGCCTTCGACGAGGAGGGCTTCTATAAGCTCGGCGACGCGCTCAAGTTCGAGGACCCGGCCGATCCGGCAAAGGGCTTGCTCTTCGACGGACGGCTCGCCGAGGATTTCAAGCTCGCGACCGGCACCTGGGTCAGCGTCGGACCGCTGCGCGCGGCCTTCATCGCCCATTGCGCGCCGCTGGTGCGCGACGTGGTGCTCGCCGGCCCCGACCGCGATGAAATCGCCGCGCTGGTGATTCCCGACCTCGATGCCTGCCGCAAGCTCACTCCCGATCTGGCCCCCGATACTCCCGCCGCCCGCCTGCTCGCCGACCGCCGCGTCGTCGCCGCGTTCGCGCGGCTTCTCGAGGCGCTGGCGCAGCCGGGACGCGGCACTTCGGCGCGCATCCGCCGCGCCATTCTGCTCGTCGAGCCGCCCTCGCTCGATGTCGGCGAGATGACCGACAAAGGCTCGATCAACCAGCGCGCGGTGCTTGCGCATCGCGCGGCTTTGGTCGAACAGCTTTACGCCGATCCGCCGCCGGAGAACGTGATCGTCGCCGGTCACCTTCCGGGACGAGGGCGAGCGGCAAAAGCGGGATGACCATGGACATTCGGGGACACGCCGCGATCGTCACCGGCGGAGGCTCGGGCCTTGGCGCCGCCACCGCGCGCATGCTGGCCGAAGCCGGAGCCAAAGTGGCGATCCTGGACGTGAACCAGAAGGCCGCCGCCGAGGTGGCGATCGATATCAACGGCATCGCGTTTCATTGCGACGTGGCCGACGGCGCCGCGGTCGAGGCGGCGATCGCCAAGGCGGCCGCCGACCATGGGCCCGCCCGCATCCTGGTCAATTGCGCCGGCGTCGGGCCGGCCCGGCGCATCGTCGGCCGCGACGGGCCGATGCCGCTCGCCGAATTCGAGCGTGTCATTCGCATCAATCTCATCGGCACGTTCAATGCCCTGCGGCTCGCTGCCGCGGCCATGCAGGGGCTTGATCCGCTCGTCGACGGCGAGCGCGGCGTCATCATCTGCACCGCGTCGGTCGCCGCCTATGAAGGCCAGATCGGCCAGGCCGCTTACGCGTCGTCGAAAGGCGGCGTTGTCGGCCTCGTTCTGCCGGCGGCGCGCGAATTCGCCCAGTTCGGGGTCCGCGTCAACGCCATCGCACCCGGCATATTCCTGACGCCGATGCTGCTCGGGCTCACTCCGCAGGCGCAGGAGAGCCTCGCGGCGTCGCTCCCGTTCCCGAAGAAACTCGGCGACCCGGCGCAATTCGCCGCGCTCGTGCGCCACCTGATCGAGAACCGTTACCTCAACGGCGAAGTCATCCGTCTCGACGCGGCGCTGCGCATGGCTCCCAGGTGACGGCGAACGGAGGACGGACGACAGACAACGGATGACGTAGAGGTGATTCATCGATATCCATTCACGTTCCGTCTTCCGTGTCGTCCGTCCACTGTCGTCCGATGCTCACCAACACCCGCAACACGCGCGTCGAATGGTGCGACTGCGATCCCGCCGGCATCATCTTCTACCCGCGCTATTTCGAGATGTTCGATACCTCGACCACGATGCTGATCGAGCGCGCGCTCGGCATGAGCAAGTTCGACTATCTCAAGGCCTACGATTTCGCCGGGCACCCCGTTGTGGAGATGCGCGCGCGTTTCCGCGCGACGACGCGGTTCGGCGACGAGGTGGCGATCGAGACCGCGCTCCTCGCTTGCGGCCGCTCGAGCTTCAAGCTCGCGCATCGCCTCACCAAGGCCGGTACGCTCGCGGTCGAAGCTTTCGAGACGCGCGTCTGGGCGATCCGCCATCCCGAAAATCCCGAGCGCATGAAGTCGCAGCCCATTCCGGCCGAGGTTCTTGCGCGGTTTCACGGCGCGGTCTCCTAAAGCGGGATGACTTAATCTTCGATCGTCATCCCGCTCTGAGCTTTTATATTGTCGCGCGTCCGGACGGAAAACCGGTTCCCATTTTCCTGACGCGCTTTACGACGCAATGGCGCAGCGTATTGCGCCGCCCGCCGATCGGCGGAATATGCGGTCGCTATCGCGCCTGCATCCGACGAGGAGCCACCCATGCGCATCGATGCCTATACCCATTTCTTCCCGAGGAAGTTTTTCGACAAGCTCAACGCGGTCGCCGGCGACTACAAGGACATGGGCAAGCGCGTGCGCTCCTTGCCGGCGCTCCATGATGTCGACTTGCGCAAGAAGATCGTCGACGGCCACAGGGACTATCAGCAGATTCTCGCCTACCCGCAGCCGACGATCGAGAGTTTCGCCAGGACGCCGGCGGACATCGACGAGTTCTGCCGCATCATCAATGACGGCTTTGCCGAGCTCATCGCCAGGGAGAAGGATCAT
The DNA here is from genome assembly GCA_030037105.1 of Xanthobacteraceae bacterium. The sequence continues at coordinate 3,619 of JASHRY010000192.1, read as the reverse complement.
TTCCCCGGCTGGGTGGCGCAAGTCTCGCTGGCTGCGGCGGATGCCGGCGTCGCCGAAGCCGAACGCGCGGTGAAGAAGCTCGGCGCGCTCGGCGTGCAGATTTACACCAACGTCGCCGGCAAGCCGCTCGACCGCCCCGAATACCTGCCGTTCTGGGACCGGATGAACGAGCTCGGCATTCCGATCTGGCTGCATCCGACGCGCGGCGCCGAGACCCCCGACTATATCTCCGAGCAGAAGTCGCTCTACGAGATCTGGTGGACGTTCGGCTGGTCCTACGAGACCGCCTGCGCGTTGGCGCGCCTCGTGTTCTCGAAGATCATCGACGCCCATCCGAACCTGAAGATCATCACCCATCATTTCGCCGGCATCGTGCCGATGCTCGAGGGCCGCCTCGGGCCGGGCAACGATGCGCTCGGCTCGCGCACCACGGATGAAGATTACGTCGCGCTGCGCAAGAGCCTGAAGAAGCGCGTGCTCGATTATTTCAAGCAGGATTTCTGGGCCGATACCGCGGTGTTCACGGCAGTGCCGGCCACCAAGGCCGGCATGGAATTCTTCCCGCGCGACAAGATCGTGTTCGCGTCCGATTGTCCGTTCGACCCCGAGGGCGGGACGATGTATCCGCGCGAGACGCTGAAGATTCTCGAATCGCTCAATTTGTCGAAGGCGGACCGGGACAAGATTTTCTTCAAGAACCTCGAAGCGGTCACCGGCCGCAAATTGGTGCAGTAAGGCGGAGCCTGTCATCGGGCCGGCCACTTGGGACCGGACTCGTCGGCGCGCAATGACGTGTTCCTTGCCGCGCCCCAATCGGCTCCGTATGATTCGCCATGTCCATCTCGCAGCCAAATTCCGACAGGGATGATCGGCGCGACGGCGTGAGCCACGATCTGTTTCGCCGGGTCATGGCTTCGTTCGTCACCGGCGTCACCGTCATTACCACGCAGGTGCGCGGCGAGGTCCGCGGCATGACCGCGAACGCATTCATGTCGGGCTCGCTCGATCCGCCGCTATGCGTGATCGCGGTCGGCACGACCGCGCGCATGCACGCCTTCCTAATGGAAACCGGCCATTTCGGCGTGAGTATCCTCGCGCGCGGCCAGGAATCGCTGATCGGTCATTTCTCCGGACGTCCGATCGAGGGACTCGATCTGAAATACGAATACGCCGGCTCAACGCCGGTGCTTGCGCATGCCCATGCAATGATCGCCGCCAGGGCGATCGCGCGACATGCCTGCGGCGACCATTCGCTGTTCATCGGTCATATCGTCGCGTTGCGGCACAGCGACGTTTTTGCTCCGCTCGTTCTGCATGTCGGCCGGCTGGCCTCGCTTGTGCACGCGTCGGAGCAAACATCGGGTCCGATCCTCGATTTTTGGTGACGCGCTTTACGGCGGCGGGACGCCATCATTGCGAACGAAGCGGAGCAATCCAGAGGGCTGACACGATGACTGGATTGTGTCGTCCGCTCCGCTTCTCACGAAACTCAAATCATCCACTTCAGCTCTTCAACTGAGGCGGTGATGCCCTCGAAAACGGAGGTGGTGATGCCCTCGAATCAACGCCGTCGACGCACAGGCTCAGGGCGAAAAAGCCCTTGCTGGGGGAGCTTGGCGCCGCTAGCCGCCCCTTTGCATGGTTGGGGGGCGAGACCGGGGCAGAGCGGGGTGGCCGTCATTTAAGCCATTGATTTTCATTTCTTTATCGGCCCTTTACGACCGAATATCGCGTTAGGCCATCATCACCGCGGCACCGCAAATTCGTGATATTTTTGCAACTATTGCCGCAGAAATGACATTTACCCCCGCGCCGACGGCTCCAACCCATTGCATTCTTCGCTCTGTTGCACGACGCTGGCACGAGTTGGCAGGTCGTGCCGACCATACGAGCACCGTGCGGGAAAATTTACGCAGGTCTTGGGGACAACACGTGGAGGGGCAAATGACCCGAATGAAACAGCTAGCACTGGGCGGCCTTGCAGCGCTGGTCATGAGTGGCGCGGCAAGCACGGCCTTTGCTGAGGAGCCCGGCACCTTTCAAAACCGTTTGAACGGCGCCACCATCGGCTTGCCGTTGGGCGCCGCACCTCCTCCCGGTCTCTACACCGGCTTGGAGACGGCTTACCTCGGCCTGCCGGCCTTTGGACACGGGAACCAAGCCGGTGGAGATCAGGTTAATGCCATCGCCCAGGCGGTGCCATTGCTGTGGGTCCCGGGTTGGAACTTCCTGGGCGCCACCTATTCGATGTCGGCGGTGGTGGCCTTCTACGAAGCAGAGGTTTTGTCTGCTGGGACGAAAATGTTCGGCAATAACTTGCTCGGTGATGGTGGCAGCGCGGCGACCGTCTATGTGTTCGCCAATCCGTTGTGGAACCCGATCAGTCTATCGTGGAACCTGGGTCAGGGCTGGTTCGTCAGCGCCGGCTTCAACTTCGTGGCGCCGATCGGCACCAACGCCTCCAACTTCACCAACCCCGATTACTGGACCTTCGAGCCGACGTTGGCGATCTCCTATCTCGCCAACAACTGGGTCCTGTCGGCGAACATGTTCTATGACATCAACACCGCATCGAGCGGGAATTGCTGCCTTGCGCAGGCGGTTGGTGCAGCCGGTTATGCTCCATGGAACGGCTACACCAGCGGTAACGCCTTCTACGCGGACTTCACCGCCGTGTATAAGGTGGGCAAGTGGGAAATCGGGCCGGTCGGCTATCTCGAGGCGCAGACGACCAGCGACAGCCCGGGCGGCGGCTATACGTGCGCAGAAGTGGCAGGGACGGCTGCTGCGTGCGGCAATTACTTCGACTTCGCCTTGGGCGGCTTGGTGGGCTACGACTTCGGTCCGGTCGATCTCCAGGTGTGGGTGACCGACCCGCTGACCCATTCGAACTCCATCGACGGCCTTTCCGTGTGGACCAGACTCGGCTTCCGGCTGTGGGCTCCCGAGGCTCCGAAGCCGCTGGTTGCCAAGGATTGAGCGTAGCATAACGTTCTCGATCTGAGCTGATGGCCCCGCGGACGTTCCGCGGGGCTTTTTTGTCTGGGCTACGGACTTCGCCCGATTGTTTCAGGCGGCCGGCGCGTTCTTGCGAATCGAGAACAGATACATGTTGCGAAACGTCTGCGGGTTGGCGGTCTCGAAGGCGTTCCAGGCGTCGAGATCGACGAGCGCCTTGGCGTCCGGGTGCTGCCGGCGGAACCGCTCGATGGTCTTGCCGTCGAGCTCGAAGCCGAGAAACGACAGCCCGTGCTCGTCGAGGAAGGCGGCGATTTCCGGGATGGTCAATCTGTGTTCCATCACATGGAATAGCATGTCGCGGCAGCCGCTCACGCTGTAGAAGTCGGCGGTCTTGAGCAGCGTATCCCAGCGCGGCTCGTTCCGGGCGCTGATGATCTCCTGGCGCACCGCGCGGATGTCCTGCGCCGTCGCGCGATAACCGCGCGCGGCGATCAGGGCCCGTGCTTCGACGATCGGTCGCCGCGCGGCTTGGCTGTAGAGGCCGACGCGCATGACGCCGTTCGGCGCCAACAGCGAGAGCAGCACGCGCCACCCCGCTTTCGGGTCGGCGAGATGGTGCAGCACGCCGACGGCCTCAATGCGGTCGAAGGCGCGCCCG
>JASHRY010000191.1 GCA_030037105.1 Xanthobacteraceae bacterium | reverse complement strand
GGTTGCCTTGGCCGGCAGTGATAAAGGAGCACGCGTGAAGCTGCCCGATCCTCCACTCCTCTTGGTCACCGATCGCGGCCAGGCGCGGCATCCGCTCGCCGCGATCGTCGCGGCCGCCATGACGGCCGGCTGCCGCTGGGTGAGCTTGCGCGAGAAAGATTTGTCGCAAGAGGAGCAGATCCTGCTGATGCGTTCGCTCCTGCCGGCGGCGCACGCGCATGCGGCAAAACTGATGCTGCACGGCGAGGCTTCGCTCGCCCAACTCGCAGGCGCCGATGGCGTGCATCTGCCCTCGGGTGTCGATCCCGTGTCCGCCCGCGTGCTGATCGGGCCGGTCAAGCTTCTGGGGGTCTCGATCCACACGGTGACCGAAGCCGAGGCTGTCGATCCCGCGGTTGTCGACTATGCGCTCGCCGGCCCAGCTTTCGAGACCGCGAGCAAGCCGGGCTACGGCCCCGAGATCGGCCGCAAAGGCCTTTATGATATCGCGCGCGCCGCGCGCGTGCCGCTGCTCGCCATCGGCGGCGTCAATACCGCGCGCGTCGGCGAACTCGTCGCCGCCGGCGTTGCCGGCGTCGCGGTGATGGGCGGGGTCATGCGCGCGGTCGACCCGGCGCAAGAGGTTTCCACGCTCATCGCGACGCTGAAGGGTTCGCTCGCTATCCGCGCGCGCGATAGGTGCTGACGCCTTGTTCGGGCGCCCACACGCCGGCGGGAAGTTTTCCCGCCTGCCAGAACACGTCGATCGGCATGCCGCCGCGCGGATGGAAATAGCCGCCGATGCGCAGCCATCGCGGCTTCAACAGCGCCGCGAGCTTTTTCCCGATCGCGACCGTGCAGTCTTCGTGGAACGCGCCGTGGTTGCGAAAACTGTTCAGATAGAGCTTGAGCGATTTCGACTCCACGAGCCAGCGCCGCGGCAGGTAATCGATGACCAGCGTTGCGAAATCCGGCTGGCCGGTCATTGGGCACATCACGGTGAATTCGGGAAAGGTGAAGCGGGCGACATAGTTCGTATCCGGATGCGGGTTGCGCACGCGGTCGAGGACCGCCGCGCTGGGCGAGGCCGGGATCGCCACTGGTCGGCCGAGCTGGAGCGGCTTTTTTGTCATGGCGTGATTGTAGCCCGATGAATTCGGTCCCGCGACGCTCCGGCAACGCCGCCCAGTGGAGAAGGGAGGATTTGTCGCCAAACAAATCATGCGCTCAAGAGCAGAAACAGCGATGTGCTGATTCGCATAAGACATATTATGGAATATCTCCATTGACCACAGTGAATTCGGGGCTTTCCGTGACGCTGAATGTCATGCCGTCGAACGCGGGCTCGACATGCGGCGGCAGCTCCCTGCGCAACGCCTCGTAGTCGAGATCGGCGTGCAGATTGGTGAGGATGGCGTGTCGCGGCTTGAGCCGCTCGATCCATCCAAGCGCATCGGCGAGCGAGAAATGGCTGGGGTGCGGCCGGCGGCGCAGCGCATCGACGATCCAGACGTCGAGGCCGGCCAGGGCCGCGGCGCTCTTCTCCGGAAGCCCGCTCACGTCGCACGAATAGCCGACATCGCCGAAGCGAAAGCCGAACGAGGCGATGTCGCCGTGCTCTTGCAGGATCGGCAACGCCGTGACGGGCCCGCTTGCCCCGGCGACGGTGATCGGTTGGCCGGCCGTCAGCCGGTGTTCGCGCACGATCGGCGGATATTCGCTGCCGGGCGGCGATCGAAAGCAATAGTCGAATCGATGACGCATCACGTCGGCGGTCCGTTCATCGAGGTAGACGTCGATCGGCTGCCGCTGTTTGATAAACAGCGCGCGCAGATCGTCGATGCCGTGGGTGTGGTCGGCGTGCTCGTGGGTATAGAAGACGCCGTCGAGCCGATCGACTTCGGTGTCCAGGAGTTGCTCGCGCAGATCGGGCGGCGTGTCGATCAGGATCCGCGTGATTCCCTTCCTTCCCTCCCGCGCAAGCGGGAGAGGATCCGGTGGGGGCTGTCGTTCCACCAAAAGCGCAGTGCGCCGTCGGCGGTTCTTCGGATTTCTTGGATCGCATGCGCCCCAACCTAGGGCCGGACGCGGCACGCCGCCGGACGATCCGCAGCCGAGAATGGTGAATTTCAACGCCATGACCTGCGATCAAGCCCGCACGGACCGCGTCGGCGCATCCATGCCGCCGGTCGGAGGCGGACGCGGCACTTTGGCGAACAGGCGGAAAAAATTCTCGGTCGTCGTCCGCGCAATCTCCTCGAAGCTAATGCCGCGAGTCTCGGCCAATATCCTGGCGACTTCGACCACGTAAGCGGGCTCATTGCGCCTGCCGCGAAAGGGTTCGGGCGCGAGATAGGGCGCGTCGGTCTCGACCAGGATGCGTTCTGACGGCAGCTCTGCGGCAATCGCGCGCAGCGCCGCGGAGTTCTTGAAGGTCAGAATCCCGGTGAAAGAGATGAAGTGCCCGAGCGCGATGGCGCGGCGGGCGAGATTGCGACCGCCGGTGAAGCAATGCAGCACCGCGGCAAAGGCGCCCTGCCCCATTTCCCGTTCGAGAATACGCGCGGTGTCGTCGTCGGCCGCGCGCGAATGGATGACGAGCGGCAATCCGCTCTCGCGCGCCGCCGCGATGTGGGTGCGAAATCCGCGCTCCTGCGCCTCGCGCGGAGAATTGTCGTAGTGGTAGTCGAGACCGGCTTCGCCGAGCGCGACGATCTTCGGGTGCCGGGTGCGCTCCACGAGGTCGGCCGCCGTCACCTCCGGCTCCTCGTGCGAATAGTGCGGGTGGGTGCCGACCGAGCCATAGACGTCGGCAAAGCGTTCGACGATTGCCAGAACCTCGCCATGGCGACGAACGCGCGTCGAAATCGTCACCATGCGCGCGATGCCGGCGCCGCGAGCGCGCGCGGTGACGGCGTCAAGCTCCGCGGAAAGGTCGGGGAAATCGAGGTGGCAGTGGCTGTCGATGAGCATAATTATTGCGCCGCGCCCGCTTCCGCCTCGACATAGCGCGGGAAAATCGGCGCCGGCGCAGGTAGGCGCGCGCCCGCGGCGATCCGGTGCGGCCCGCCGAGGAAAGAGAACAGGCGCTCACGGTGCGGCACCGCCAGAAAGTCGAGCAATTTGCCGGCCGACGCAGGCATGAACGGCTGCGCCAGGATGGCGATCTGCCGCAATACCTCCGCGGTCACGTAGAGGATCGTGCCCTGGCGTTTCGGATCGGTCTTGGCCAGCGCCCACGGCGCTTCACCGGCGAAATAGCGGTTGGCCTCGGCGATTGCGGTCCACACCGCATTGAGCACCTGATGCAATTGCTGGGTTGCCATTGCCTCGCGCGCCTTGCCGACCATGCCGTCGGCGACGGCGAGGAGCGCCCGGTCGCTTACCGTGAATTCAGTCGGGTTCGGCAAGACGCCGTCGAAGTTGCGCGCCACCATGACGAGTGAGCGCTGCGCTAGATTTCCGAGATCGTTGGCGAGATCGGCGTTGATGCGGTTGACGATGGCTTCGTGGCTGTAATTGCCGTCCTGGCCGAACGGCACCTCGCGCAGGAAGAAATAGCGCAAGGGATCGACGCCATAGGCCTTGGCGAGATCGAACGGATCGATCACGTTGCCGACCGATTTCGACATTTTTTCCCCGCGATTGAACAAAAATCCGTGGGAAAAAATGCGTCGCGGCACGGCGATGCCGGCCGACATCAGGAAGGCCGGCCAGTACACCGCATGGAAGCGCACGATGTCCTTGCCGATCACGTGCAAATCGGCCGGCCAATAGCGGCGGAATTTCTCGCCGTCGGTGTCGGGATAACCGACGGCGGTGATGTAGTTGGTGAGCGCGTCGACCCAAACATACATCACATGCCGCGGATGACCGGGCACCTTGACGCCCCAATCGAAGGTGGTGCGCGAAATCGAGAGATCCTGCAGGCCGCCGCGCACGAAGCTCACCACCTCGTTCATGCGTTCTTTCGGCAGCACGAAATCCGGATGGCGTCGATAAAGGTCGAGCAGCTTGTCCGCATAAGCCGACAGGCGGAAAAAATAGCTCTCCTCCTCGACCCATTCGACCGGCGTGCCGTTGGGGCCGAGACGCCGGCCCGCTTCGTCGAGCCGGGTCTCGCTTTCGTCGTAATAGGCTTCGTCGCGCACCGCGTACCAGCCGGAATACTTGCCGAGGTAAATGTCGTCCGCCGCCTGCATGCGCTCCCAGATCGCCTCGGAGGCACGGTGATGGCGCGGCTCCGTAGTGCGGATGAACTCGTCGTTCGAGCAATTGAGCATGGCCACCATGGCCTTGAAGCGAGGCACGTTGCGCTCCACCATCGCGCGCGGCGTCATGTTTTCCTTGGCCGCGGTTTGCAGCATCTTGATGCCGTGCTCGTCCGTGCCGGTCAGGAAGAATACGTCGTAGCCGTCGAGGCGCATGAAGCGGGCGATCGCGTCGGTGGCGATGGCTTCATAGGCGTGGCCGATATGCGGCGCGCCGTTCGGATAAGCGATCGCGGTCGTGATGTAATAGGGCTTGGCAGCCATGTGGTTCCGCGCCGCGGATCGAAGCGCCGCAATCGGCGCCGCTCTAAACGATCAAGGCCGGGCAAGGCCCGGCCAGGACGCTGCATAGGTATCAACCGCGCGTGGCCTCGGCAAGCAAGTTGAAAGCGCTGAACACCAAGGGTTTGCGCTCCAGATTGTAGGTCTCGGCGTCGCGCGCGGCCTGATTGATCCGCTCCCAGGCTTCGGCCAGCCGCGCCAGCCGATCGATCTCGCCGTGATTGCCGTCGACGCGCTGGGCGAGCCACGCATTGAGGGTATCGACGAAGGCGGCGAGCGGTTGCGGGTCAGTCCCGGCAAGCGCGTCGCCGAGCGCATGCAGCGCCTCGGCATTGAGCGCCGGCAGCCGATCGAGCATGTCGAGCGCGCGCTGGCGCAGCGCCAATGCGTTCGGGTCGAGGAACGCCACGGCGCGCGCGACGCTGCCGTCCGCGGCCGCGGCGGCCGCGACAATGCGCGGATCGGTCGCCGAACCTTCCACCGCGGCGGCGAGCGCGGCGGCGATGTCGGTCTGCGCCAAGGGCCGCAGCGCGAGGACGCGGCAACGCGAGCGCAGGGTCGGCGGCACGCGCGCCGCCGAATGGCTCACCAGGAGCAACAGCGCGTGCTGTGGCGGTTCTTCGATCACTTTGAGGAGCGCGTTGGCGCCGGACCGGTTAAGCTCATCGATCGCATCGACGATGGCGATCCGCCAGCCTCCCTCCCCCGCCGTAGCGCCGAAGAACGCCGTGGTTCGGCGCACGTCCTCGACGGCGATCTGCTGGCGCAGCGCGCCCTTTTCGTTGGCCGTGCGTTCGAGAACGAGGAGCCCGCCATGGGCTTGCGCAGCGATCCGGCGCGCCGCCGGATGCCGCGGATCGACGGCGAGCGAGGTTGCTGCCGCAACCTCGGGCGCGGTCGGGTTTGGATGCGCGAGCATGAACCGCGCCATGCGGTAAGCAAGCGTGGCCTTGCCGACGCCCTTCGCGCCGGCAATGAGGACGGCGTGCGGAACGCGTCCGCTGCGGTAGGCGGCAAGGAGCGCGGTTTCGGCGCCGGCGTGACCGAACAAGACGTCGGTCATGCGCGGGTGCCGCGCTTCGCCGTATTCGCTTTCCCGCGGACTCATGTGGCCACGTTTGCGAAGGTCAATGGAGCCATTGCCGGGTTGAGCCGCAAGCTCACGGCATTCCATACGCGCTTGGCAACCTCCTCCTCGCTCGCATTGGCATCGATGATCACACAGCGCTCCGGTTCCGCCGCGGCCAGGGCCAAGTAGGCATAGGCGAGTTTTTCGTGAAATTCGCGTTTTTCCGCCTCGAAGCGATCAGGCTTTGAATCGCCGCGCCTCCGCGCCGCCCGCTCCAGCCCCACGGCGACCGACGCGTTGAGCACAATGGTAAGGTCGGGCTTGAGATTGCTGAGGGATATTCGCTCGAGGGCCTTGATCAAGCGCTCATCCACCTGGCCGAGAACCCCCTGATAAATGCGGGTGGAATCGGCGAAGCGATCGCAAACAACCCATTTGCCGGCCGCGAGCGCCGGCAGGATCGCACACCTGATGTGGTCGTCGCGTGCGGCCGCGAACAGCATTGCCTCCGCGTCCGGCCCAAACGGCTTTGCCGCTCCGGACAGCAGCACGTGGCGGACGATTTCCGCACCCGGCGAGCCACCGGGCTCGCGGGTCAGCAGCACGCTGAGACCCAGGGCTTCAAGGTGAGCCGCCAGCATCGCAGCCTGGGTCGATTTGCCGGTCCCCTCGCCGCCTTCGAAGGTGATGAACTGCCCTCTCATGTTTGCGTCTCGATCGGAAAAGCGCTGTTTCATGCCGGCATAACGGCTATTTTCATTACAGAAAAACGCTATGATGTCAGATTATTACGACTTTATCTTCGTTGTTAATACGAAGATATGGGAGACAAAGGTAAAGCGGCCAATGGCCATATAGGTAGACCGCAGGCTTGGCGCCGTGCGCACCGGCCAAAGCGCGATCGATATCGATCATAACCGATCGACGCCGGCCCGAAACAGGCCGATCATCAACTCGGTGGCGGCGTCCATCGCGCGTCCGGTCATGCTGCCGGTGCTGACATCCTCCGCGGCCTGAAGCGGCACTTCGAGCGCAAGGTTTTGGCCGCGCCACACTTTGAGCTTGCCGATCGCTTGGCCCTTGCGGACCGGAGCGGGCACCGGGCCGGTATAGATGAGCCGCGCGACCAGCCGCTCGTCGCCGTTGCGCGGCATCATGACCCGGATCGTGCCGCGGGCAACGAGCGGAACATAGCTCGAGTCACCGCCGAACACCGTGGCCTCGCCGACCGTCTGACCTTCGGCGAACAAGACGCGGGACTCGAAGCCGTGGAACCCCCAGTCGAGCAGCTTGCGCGCCTCTTCGGCGCGTTCTTTCTCCGATCTCGCTCCGGCGACCACGACGATCAGGCGCAAATTGTCCGCCACCGCCGAGCCGACGAGGTTGTATCCGGCCTCGGCGGTCTCACCGGTCTTCAGCCCATCGGCGCCGATGTCCATTGTCAGCAAGGGATTGCGGTTCTGCTGCCGGATGTTGTTCCAGGTAAATTCGCGCTCGGCGAAATACGCATAGAAGTCGGGGTAAGCCTGGATGATGTGGCGCGCGAGTTCGGCGAGTTCGCGCACGGTGACGCGCAGGTTCGGGTCGGAATAGCCGGTCGAATTGGTGAAGGTCGATTTTTCCAGTCCGATCTCGCGCGCCCGCCTTGTCAGCATGTCGCCGAACGCCGTCTCGCTGCCGGCGAGCGCCTCGGCGATAGCGATGCACGCGTCATTGGCCGAATCGACGATGATGCCGTGAATGAGGTCATCCAGGCTCACCCGGCTGTGGATGGCGGCAAACATGGTCGAGCCGTGCGACGGCGCCCCGCCCTGGCGCCAGGCGTTCTCGCTAATGGTGAACTCGTCGCTGAGCTTGAGGCGACCCTGCTTGATTTCGTGGAATACGAATTCGAGCGTCATGAGCTTGGCCAGGCTCGCCGGGGCGACCAGTTGATCGCCGTTCTTCTCGAACAGAACGCTGTCGCTGTCGGGATCGATGAGGATGGCGTCGGGAACGCTGGTCTGGAAGGAATCGTCCTTCTTCGTGGTCAAGCCCTGGGCGGCATAAGCGGTGACGCTGGCGGCGAACAAAAACGCCGCCATGGTGCACAGCGTTCTTCCCAACAACAAAACTCGGTGACGCCCGGTGCGCACGCACGCCTCCTCTCCGAGGCTTAACCGACGCCGAAAACCAGTTGTTTCGACTTTCCCGCGCGCAATGGGGCGCGCGCATGGCCGTGATCTTAACGAGGTGAAAATGACGCAGGCGGGAGGATCAGATCAATAGAGCCCGCGGCCATTGAAGAACTGATCGGTGCCGTCGAGCCCCGTTGACGGATCGGCATACGACATGGCCCGCATCCCGGCCGGCGCAGAGAAGGCGTCGCTCGCCGACACACTCGCGAACCTGGCGTGGCTTGCCGGGGGCGGCCCGAGCTCTTCCGGAATGACCCGGACGCGCGCGGCAGTCTTGACGCTGCCCGGAGCCGGCGCCGGTTCGCCCTGTCGCAACGTCGCCTCCAGGATCCGATCGTCCGATCCTTCGAGCGGAGCGCGGCCGAGATATTCGACCCGCACCCAGCCGGTGCCGCGGCCGTAAAAGCCCAGAAGCTGCGCCGCCCTTACCGACACATCGATAATGCGGTCGCCGTGATAGGGCCCGCGATCGTTGACCCGGACCACCAGCGAGCGGCCGTTGGCGAGGTTGGTGACGCGCGCGTAGCTCGGCAGCGGCAGCGTCGGGTGCGCCGCCGAGATGCCGCCGACGTCAAAGACCTCGCCGTTGGCGGTCAGCCGGCCATGAAAGTCGTCACCATACCAGGACGCAAGGCCCACCTCCCGATAGTGCGGGTCTTCTTCCGGCACATAGAGCCGTCCGCCGACGACATAGGGCTCGCCGACCCGGTAGACCCCGCCGCCTTTGGGTACCGGCTCGTCGGCATCTACAACACGCGGACTGGCGGAGACCCCGTAGCGCGGATCGATTCTATTGACATTGGAACAATGCGCCAGCAGGAGGCAAAACATAGCGCAGGCGCTAATCGGCGCAAACCTTCGCAATGTCGCGCTGGCCCGAGCCCGCATTTTCCCCGATCCCGGCGACAGGTATCAAACCGCAGCATGGTAAGATTGTGGCGAAAAAGCCCCTCGATAGTGAACGATGGCCGCACGCGGCGGACGGCCTTGGTAAGCTGGCCGCGAGTCGCCGGAATCGTCCCTCAAACCGTGAATGCGCGGAAACTTTCGCATCCGCTGTCTCGTCGTTGCGGTTTTGTCGGATTGGTCACACATTTCGCGCGTAAGATGCGGGCTCCTCCTGTGGGAAGAATAGACGACGGAAGGGTGGCCGAGCGGTTTAAGGCACCGGTCTTGAAAACCGGCAGGGGGTTCTGCTCCCTCGTGAGTTCGAATCTCACCCCTTCCGCCACAAGCTATTTCTTTTGTAGAAATATCAATGACTTAAATTTTTGTGACCGCTTGGCCCATACCTCAACCCATGTTCCTAGCGATCAGCAGCGAACTATTTTGGACCGATGACCTTCATATCCTTGGGCTGCTCCACGTACTCGCTCAGATCGATCACATAGCCCGCTCGCACGTCGATATTGACACTCACTTGCGGCTCCGCAACGGGCTTAATCCCCGCGATCGCAAGCACGTGCTTGCTCGCGTCAAAGGCCACATGATCGGAGGCAGAGTCGATTAG
>JASHRY010000190.1 GCA_030037105.1 Xanthobacteraceae bacterium | reverse complement strand
GAATGGCAGTTCGCGCTCGGCGCCATGATCGCCAATGTGCACGATCTGGTGCTCACCGTCGGTTTCATGTCGTTGACGCGGGTCGATTTCGACCTCACCAGCATCGCGGCGCTGCTCACCATTCTCGGCTACTCGCTCAACGACACGGTGGTGATCTACGACCGCATCCGCGAGATGCTGCGCCGCTACAAGCGCATGCCGATGCCCGACCTGCTCAACGCCTCGGTCAATGCGACGTTGTCGCGCTCGATCGTCACCCATCTCACGGTGTCGCTGTCGTTGCTCGCGCTCCTCCTGTTCGGCGGCCAGGCGATTCGCAGTTTCACGGCGACGATGATGTTCGGCGTGGTGCTGGTCGGCACTTATACGTCGGTGTTCATCGCCTCGCCGATCCTGATCTATCTCGGCGTCGGCAGGACGCGATTGGGCGAGGCGGAGAATGCAGGAACCGAAACATTGCCGGAGCCGCCGGCGCCATTGCAGCCTTCTCCGGCGCCGCAACGTGCGAGAGTGCGCCGGTAGTGCAGATTCCCCATTTGCCGCGTCAGGCACTGATCGACGCTTATGGCGGTGGCGGCTTCCGTTTTGCCGGCCTGTCGCATCGCGGTTCTCTGCTGTGCCTGCCGGACGGCATCTGGGCATGGTCGGTCGCCACCCCGGCCGCGCTGACCGGCGACACGCTGTCGCCCGTCTTTGCCCGCGCCGATGACCTCGATTTTTTCATTCTCGGCATCGGTGCCGAACCCTGGGCCATGCCGGAATTTTTTCGCGCGCGGTTTCGCGAGGCGCATATTCTGCTCGACGCCATGACGACCGGGTCGGCCGTGCGCACCTACAACGTCATGGTGATGGAAGGCCGCCGCGTCGGCGCCGGCCTGATCGCGGTGAGGTAGTGCTTCCGGACGTGCCGCCATGCATGATGCGTTTGCCTATTGCGCCGCGCTCGTCCGCGCGGCCGACCGGGACCGTTTCATCGCCTCGCTGTTCGCGCCGGCGGAACTTCGGGGCGCTCTCCATGCGCTCTATGCCTTCAACAGCGAGGTGGTCCGCGTGCGCGAGGCGGCGCGCGAGGTGCTGCCCGGCGAAATCCGCCTGCAATGGTGGAGTGAGGCGATCAACGGCGAAAGGACCGAGGAGGCAAGCGCCAATCCGGTCGCTTCGGCGCTTCTCCAAACGATCGAGCGTCACCGTCTTCGAACGGCGCTGCTGATTGAACTGATCGACGCTCACCGTTTCGACCTCCAAGACGAGCCGATGGCGAGCCTTGCCGATTTCGAATCCTATGCAAGAAAAACATCCTCGGCGCTTATTGCTCTCGCTGCGCAAATTCTCACCGGGGCCGAAATCGCGGCCGTCGCCGAACCAGCGGGCATCGCTTACGCCATGGCCGGCCTGCTATGTGCTTTTCCCGCCCATATTGCGCAACGCCGGCTTTACGTGCCCGTGGAGCTCCTGGAGCGCCATCACGTGCGCCGGCACGAGCTGTTTGCCGGCCGGTCCTCGGCCGGGCTTGAGTCGGCGCTCGCCGAGTTGCAAAACCTCGCATACCGCCGTCTGGTAGAAGCCCACGAGCGCATGGGCACGCTGCCGCAGCGGGCGATACCGGCTTTGCTTCCGGTCGCGCTGGTGCGCCCGGCGCTCGACCGTCTGCGGCGCAGCCGGCCATTCGCGCCCACGGAAATTCCGGCCTGGCGGCGGCAATGGCTCATTTGGCGCGCGGCGCGAAATCCGTCGCGGATCGCATGCTAACAAATTACGACGCGAATGAGATTATAGAACGCGAAACGGCGGCGCAGATGGGACGGATGATGAAAAATATTGCGCTTCAGCGCGATCGCCGAGTTCATCAGGATTGCCGTCCTCGGCCAAGGGCATGCGTGCATCCGACTTATTCAGCGGCGTGCGGCAGGGCTGCCAGCATCCAACCGTCGAGATCGGCGAGCGCGCGGTCGCACAACGCGCGCTTCTTGGCGCGCATGGCGCCGCGACCGAGCGGCGGGAACAAGCCGAAATTGACGTTCATCGGTTGAAACGAGCGCGGGCCTGTGTCGATCGTCTCGATATGGCCGCCGGTGATGTGGCCGAGCAAGGCCCCATGCGCGGTGGTCAGGGGCGGCAGACGCGGTCTCTCGCCAAGCCGCTCCGCCGCGGCAAAGCGGCCGGCAAGAAGCCCGATCGCCGCCGATTCCACGTAGCCCTCGCAGCCCGTGACCTGGCCGGCGAAGCGCAACCGCGGCATCGCTTTGAGCCGCAGCGTCGCGTCGAGCAGCTTCGGCGAATTGAGGAAGGTGTTGCGGTGGAGGCCGCCGAGGCGGGCGAACTCGGCCTCGGCGAGGCCGGGAATCGTGCGGAATATCCGCACCTGCTCGCCGTGTTTCAGCTTGGTCTGGAACCCGACCATGTTGAACAGGGTGCCGAGCCTGTTGTTCTGGCGTAGTTGCACCACGGCGTAAGGCTTTTCCGCCGGCCGGCGCGGGTTAGTGAGGCCGAACGGCTTCATCGGTCCGTGGCGCAGCGTCTCCCGCCCGCGCTCGGCCATCACTTCGATCGGCAGGCAGCCGTCGAAATAAGGCGTGGTTTCGAAGTCGTGGAACGCAGCCTTCTCGCCGGTAAGGAGCGCATCGACGAAGTCCTCATATTGCGGCCGCGTGAGCGGGCAGTTGATGTAGTCGGCGCCGGAGCCGGCGGGTCCCGCCTTGTCGTAGCGCGACTGGAACCAGGCGATGCCGAGGTCGATCGAGTCGCGATGGATGATCGGCGCGATGGCGTCGAAGAAGGCGAGTTCCGCTTCGCCGGTGAGCGCGCGGATCGTTGTCGCCAGCGCCGGCGCGGTGAGCGGCCCGGTCGAGATGATAACGCTGTCCCAATCCGGCGACGGTTCGCGGATCTCCTCGCGGCGAATCTCGATCAGCGGCTCGGCTTCGAGCGCGGCGGTGATCGCGGCGGCAAAGTCCTCGCGGTCGACCGCGAGCGCGCCGCCCGCCGGCAGTTTGTGGATGTCGGCGGCATGCAGCACCAGAGAGCCGAGCCGGCGCATCTCGGCATGCAGGAGGCCGACGGCACTGCCGGCCGCATCGTCGGAGCGGAACGAGTTGGAGCAGACCAATTCAGCGAATTGCCCGGTCTTGTGCACGGGGGTCGGATGCCAGGGCCGCATTTCGTGCAGTACGACCGGGACGCCGCGGCGGGCGATCTGCCAGGCGGCCTCGGACCCGGCGAGGCCGCCGCCGATGACGTGGACGGGCTGCAGCTTGCACATCACGGCCCAAAATTAGGCGCGTTGCCCAACCGGCACAATGTCAGGCGTCCGGCAGGCCGCAGTTGGCGCCAAATAGGCACTCTGCTATAGCCGAGGCGATTGAGCTTTTGTCAATTCGGCTTGAGGCTCCTGCAGATGTCCGTTGACGCCGACACCGTTCGCCGCGTGGCGCATCTCGCGCGCATCGCGGTCGGCGAGGACGAGGTGAAGCACCTTCAGGGCGAGCTCAACGCCATCCTGGCCTTCGTCGAGCAACTCGCGAAGGTCGATGTCGAGGGGATCGAACCGATGACGTCGGTCACGCCCATGGCGATGAAGATGCGCAGCGACGAGGTGACCGACGGCGGCATCGCCGCGGCCATACTGGCAAAC
>JASHRY010000031.1 GCA_030037105.1 Xanthobacteraceae bacterium | reverse complement strand
GAGCGCGTGGTCGAGATCGACGAGCGCGTGCGCGCCGACGGCACGGTCGAGCGCGCCGTGGATCTCGACGCGGTACGTGTCGATCTGCAGCGCGCGCTCGCGGACGGCATTCGAGCGGTCGCCATCGTGCTGATGCACGCTTACCGTTACAGCGAGCACGAACGGCAAGTCGCGGCGCTCGCGCGCGACATCGGCTTTCCCCAGGTGTCGGCGAGCCACGAAGTGTCTCCGCTCATCAAGCTCGTAAGCCGCGGCGACACCACCGTCGTCGACGGCTATCTGTCGCCGATCCTGCGCCGCTACGTGGCGCAAGTGGCGGAGGACTTGCACTCATCTCACTCCCCTCTTGTCGGGAAGGGCAAGGG
This sequence comes from Xanthobacteraceae bacterium, assembly GCA_030037105.1. The sequence goes on along the minus strand of JASHRY010000031.1, from coordinate 13,504 downwards.
AGGAGGGCCGGAAGGGAGTGCGCAAACGACGACGTATGCGGAAAGCCTCCCGACCCCCACCCCCGCCCCCTCCCCGCAAGGGGGAGGGGAGAGGACCCGCCTGATGTTCATGATGTCGTCGGGCGGGCTGACCGCGGCCGAACTGTTTCGCGGCAAGGACGCGATCCTGTCGGGGCCGGCGGCCGGCGTCGTCGGCATGGCCGAGACCGGGCGCGAGGCCGGCTTTTCGCGGCTCATCGGCTTCGACATGGGCGGCACCTCGACGGACGTGTCGCATTTTGCCGGCGAATACGAGCGAACCTACGAGACGGAAGTCGCGGGCGTGCGCATGCGCGCGCCGATGATGCTCCTTCACTCGGTCGCGGCCGGCGGCGGCTCCATCTTGCACTTCGACGGCGCCCGCTTCCGCGTCGGACCCGATTCGGCGGGCGCCAATCCGGGACCGAAATGCTATCGCCGCGGCGGCCCGCTCGCCGTCACCGACGCCAATGTGATGGTCGGCAAGCTTATCCCGGACTTTTTCCCAAAAATATTCGGGCCGCGACAGAACGAGCCGCTCGACGCCGACGCGGTGCGCGCGGCCTTCGCCGCGCTGGCCAAGGAGGTCGGCGACGGCCGTTCGGCCGAAGAGGTCGCCGACGGCTTCATCAAGATCGCGGTCGAGAACATGGCGAACGCGATCAAAAAAATCTCGGTGCAACGCGGCTATGACGTGACGCGCTACGCGCTCAACTGCTTCGGCGGCGCCGGCGGTCAGCACGCCTGCCTGGTCGCCGACGCGCTCGGCATGACCGGCGTTTTGATCCATCCGCTCTCGTCGCTCCTTTCCGCTTACGGAATGGGGCTTGCCTCCATCCGCAGCGTCCGTCATGAGGCCATCGAGAAGCCGTTCGGCGCGGAGGCGCGGGCGAGCATCGCGCGCGTGGCACGCGATCTGGCGCGTGCCGCGGTTGCGGAGGTCGCCGGCCAGGGCGTTGCCGCGGAGAAAATCAAGCTCTACGTGCGCGCGCATATCCGCTACGCCGGCACCGATACGGCGCTGATCGTCCCGGCGGGTGCTATTTCTTATCCCTCCCCCCTTTTGGAGGAGGACAGGGAGGGGGGTTGGGAGGCGGCATCCGGAATGAGACGCGCGAGCAAACGTCGATCTTCCCCTGCGCGCCGCCTTCCGACTTCCACTCCCGACCCCTCCCCACAAGGCGGAGGGGAGCCGCTCGCCTCGCTCCACCAAATGCAGCATGCCTTCGAGCGCGCGCACAGAGCGCGCTTCGGCTTCATCGACCGAAGCAAAGAGCTGGTCATCGAAGCGGTCTCGGTCGAGGCGGTCGGCGGCGGCGGGCGCTTTCGCGAGCAGCCGCGCAAGACGACGCGGGCGCCGCTTCCCGCACCGGCCCGCCGGACGCGATTTTTCTCGCAAGGCCGCTGGCGGCGCGCGGGCGTTTACACGCGCGAGACGCTCGCGCCCGGACACAAGATCAAAGGGCCGGCCATCGTCATCGAGCCGCATCAGACCGTGGTCGTCGAAGCGGGCTGGCAGGCCGAGCTCACGGCTAAGAATCATTTGCTGCTGCGCCGGGTCACGAAACTCACGCGCTCGCGTCCGGTGGGCACCAAGGCCGATCCGGTGATGCTCGAAGTGTTCAACAACCTGTTTGTGTCGATCGCCGAGCAGATGGGCGTCGCGCTGCAGAACACCGCCTATTCGGTGAACATCAAGGAGCGGCTCGATTTCTCCTGCGCGGTGTTCGACGGCGACGGCTCGCTCGTCGCCAATGCCCAGCACGTGCCGGTCCATCTCGGCTCGATGGATCGCGCAGTGGAAACGATCATTCGGGAGAACAAGGGAAAGATTCGTCCCGGCGACGTCTACGCCATCAACGCGCCTTATAACGGCGGCACGCATCTGCCCGACATCACCGTTTGCACGCCGGTGTTCGGGGAGCGGAAAATCCTGTTCTGGGTCGCTTCGCGCGGCCATCACGCCGACGTCGGCGGCATTTCGCCGGGCTCGATGTCGCCGAACGCCACCACGATCGCCCAGGAAGGCGTCTACATCGACAATTTCAAGCTTGTCGCGCGCGGCCGCTTCCGCGAGAAGGAGCTGCAGGCGTTGCTCGCCGGCGGCGAATACCCGGCGCGCAATCCGCTGCAGAACGTCAACGACCTTAAGGCGCAGATCGCCGCCAACGAGAAAGGCGTGCAGGAGCTGCGCAAGATGGTGCGCCACTTCACGCTGCCCGTGATGCGCGCCTATATGCGCCACGTACAGGACAATGCCGCCGAAAGCGTGCGCCGCGTGATCGACCGGCTGCACGACAGCGCGTTCGCCGTCGAGATGGACCAGGGCACCGTCATCAAGGTGCGCATCAGCGTCGACAAGACGCGGCGCGCGGCCACGATCGATTTCACCGGCACCAGCCCGCAGCAGCCGACCAACTTCAACGCGCCGGAGCCGGTCACGCGTGCCGCCGTGCTCTACGTCTTCCGCGTCATGGTCGACGATGACATCCCGATGAACGCCGGCTGCCTGCGCCCGATCCGCATCATCATTCCGAAAAAATCGATGCTGTCGCCGCAATTTCCCGCGGCCGTCGTCGCCGGCAACGTCGAGACCTCGCAGGAAGTGACCAATTGCCTGTTCGGCGCGCTCGACACCACGGCGGCGGCGCAGGGCACCATGAACAATCTCAACTTCGGCGATGCGCGCTATCAGTATTACGAGACCATCTGTTCCGGCTCGCCGGCGGGTCCGGACTTTCCCGGCACCGACGCCGTGCACACCCACATGACCAATACCCGGCTCACCGATCCGGAAGTTCTCGAGTTCCGTTATCCCGTACTGCTTGAGGATTTCCACATCCGCAAGAATTCCGGCGGCCGCGGCCGCTGGAGCGCCGGCGACGGCGTCATTCGCGCCATCCGCTTCCTGGAGAAGATGGAGTGCACCATCCTGTCCGGGCACCGCCGCGTGCGGCCGTTCGGGCTTGCTGGCGGCGGCGATGGCGAGGTCGGAGAGAACTGGGTACGGCGCAAGGACGGGCGCCTGGAACAGCTCGCCGGCTGCGACGCCACCGTCCTCGACGCCGGCGAGGCGATCATCATCAAGACGCCGACCGCGGGAGGATACGGAATCCCGGATTCGAACCGCGGCCAGTTCTCATAAACGCCGGCGGATGTCCGTTTCGAGCCAGAAAGCCGACATAGCGCGGAAGTTCCCCGAAGTCCGCGTGTGCCGTTAGCGACATTGAGCCCCGGGCGCTTGGATTGAGGACTGCGGCAACCCAATAGGGCAGTAGCCGACCGCCAGCCTGGCGCGTACTGATTCATTGGTCGCGCGTGTTGCCTTGGGACTGCCGATTGTAACGGAGCAACAGCATGATGGATGAGCGCTCGGAACCGGGCGGCATGAAGGTTCTCAGGCTTTATGCAGACGCCTTAGGAGAAAGTCGATTTGAGACCACGACAATGCCGATGGTGCTCAAAGAGTTCGCGCCCCCCGCGGCTCCACTCCGTGTTAGCGATCCCCAGCCCGCTGAGAATTACGTCATCTTAGAGGTTGGCGCTAAATGGGGAGGGGCAGTACCGCACCCATCACCAGCCCGAATGATGGCGTTCAGTTTATCAGGTCGCACTCGCGTGACGGCAAGCTCCGGTGAATCGCATACATTCGTCGCCGGCGATTGCTTGCTACATGACGACACCTCCGGCAAGGGGCATAGCACTGAAGTCATATCGGACGTGCCTGCGCGATGGGTATTTATCCGCCTCCCAAATTAGGTCAACTACGTCGCTGCGATGTCCCAGACGGGTCATTCGCGCGATCTTGCTGCATTTTGCGCATGTCCGGTTCAACCCCGATCGCGTCGAGAAGAGCGATTGCAAGAATTTCGCGCCGAGGCAATGGTCGCGCGATCCGAAAATCTAGACAGGACCGGACGCATGCAGCGCAGCAAAGCATCCTCAACTTGATCGCATTGGTTTATAGCCGGATAGTGTCCGGACAAGCTTGGATGGTTTAGTCAGAGGGCCTCAGAGGTATATCCCTCCTGCATCGGAATATCGCGCGCTGGTGCGGAGAACAGTGGGCCAATACAGCATTATATATTAGCGCGCCGGCGGCTACGGATCCATGAATACAGGCTCGCTCCCGTCACAGCGTACAACAGCCAATCTACTGCATCGTTCACTGAATCCGGCAATACAAACGAGGCGATTCCAAAACACAATGTTGCCATTAGCAACAACGGACGCCATAGAGCTTTTCGGAAGTTCGGCTTTTGCGCGCGCTTCCATTCGCGCAAATCATCATCGACCAGGGGGGACTTCGGCTTTTCCGAGAGTCGTATGCGCGACTCGACGTAATGCTGCGGCGGACGCGCCCCCGTGCTTTCCCAAACACCTTTGATTGCTCCCGCCGCGCCGTCGCTAGGATCGCAACGTTGTCCGAACGATCTGTGAGGCATATTGATCCGCTCCCGGTGCAAGCAAGCATCCCATAATCAATTTTGCCGCCCGGTTAATGGCATTCCTCGATTTTTAGTTCCGGCCGTTGCAACATCGGCATTTGGAGGGGAACGTGCGATGACGGCAAGCGGAGCTCGCCACCAACAGCGGACACAATTTTCGTGTCAGTATCGGCGTCTGTCGCATTTATGAATACCTGCCCTAGTGTCCGGCGCCGGCGGTCATCGGCGCCGGGCGGCGCATGAGCACCGTCAGCCCGGCAAACGCCACGAACATCAGGCTCAAGAGCAGAAAGACGTCGGCGAAAGCCATCACGATCCCCTGTTGGCGGACGAACAGATAGAGCTGCTTCAGCGCCATGTTCTGCGCGTCCGGACCGGGGATGCGCGCGGCAAGACCGTTCAATGCTTCGAGCACCGGCTGCCGCGCCCAGGTGACGGCGTCGTGCAGCCGCGCCAGGTGCAGGTCGATCCGCTTGTCGAGCACGGTGTTGAGGCCGGCGAGCCCGACCGCGCCGCCGAGATTGCGCGTGAGGTTGAACAGACCGGAGGCGTTCTTCAGCCGCTCGGGCGCGAGCGTGCCGAGCGCCACGTTGGTGATCGGCACGATCGACAGCATCATGCCGAAGCCGCGTAGGAGCTGCGGCACAAACAGCTCCCAGAAATCCCAATCCTTGGTGACGTAGGTCATCTCCCAGTTGCTGAGCGCGACGATGAGAAAGCCGGCGGTGAGCATGAGGCGGGGATCGGCCCGATCCATGAGCCGGCCGACGAGCGGCGCGCTCACAAACATCGCGGCGCCGGACACGAACATGGTCTCGCCGACCATCAACGCGTTATAGCCGCGGATCTCGTCGAGAAAGACCGGATAGAGATAGGTCAGGCCGTAGAGACCGATGCCGAGCACAAACGAAAACAGGCTGCCGAACGCGAAATTGCGATCGAGAAACGTCCTCAGGTCGACGATCGGATTGCGCGCCATGAGGACGCGAACGAGGAAGACCACCGCCGCAACCGCCGAAACCGTCGCCGCGAGCGCGATCGTGGAATCCTCGAACCAGTCATAGCGCGGCCCGTCTTCGAGCACGTATTCGAGCGTTCCCAGGAACAGCGCCATGAAGATCAACCCCGTCCAGTCGAACGTATCGAACAGCGAGAAATCCGGCCGGTCGAAGTCGATCAGGGTTATCGCCGCGATGGTCACCACGATGCCGGGCACGATGTTGATGAAGAACAGCCAGTGCCACGACAGCATGTCGGTGAGATAGCCGCCCACAGTCGGGCCGATGGTGGGTGCCAGCGTCGCCACCAGCCCGATCATCGGCACGATCACCGACCGGCGCGACTGCGGAAAGATCGTATAGGCCGCCGCGTACACCGTCGGCACCATGCCGCCGCCGATGAAGCCTTGTACCGCGCGCCAGAAAATCATTTGATTCATCGACGAGGTGAGCCCGCACATCAGGCTGGCGACGGTGAAACCGGCGGCCGCGGTCGCGAACATGGCGCGCGTGCCCAGCGCACGCGACAGGAAGCCGGACAATGGAATGGCGACCACCTCGGCCATCAAATACGAGGTTTGCACCCAGGTGATCTCGTCGCTCGAAGCGGCGAGACCGGCCTGGATTTCCGACAGCGATGCGGAAACGACCTGGATGTCGAGAAACGCCATGAACATCCCGAAGCACATCGCCAGAAAGGCGACGACGCGTGCGGGATCGACGCGCTCGGCCGCGGCCGGAATCATGCCGGGGCCGCCGGAGAGGGTGATTGTCGCTCCTTGCGCCATGGCGTCGACCTCGATGCCGTCAGCGCGCCGCGCTCTGCATTGCCGCGCCGTTTCCGGCCGACGCGCCCGCTTTGGTATTCACGCTCACCACCACGGACATGCCGGGGCGCAACAAGCCTTGGCTGGCGACGGCGGACGGCACGCGGATACGCACCGGCAGCCGCTGCACGATCTTGGTGAAGTTTCCGGTCGCGTTGTCCGGCGGCAAGAGCGAAAACACCGCGCCGGAGGCGGGAGAAACGCTCTCGACCGTGCCCTGGATCGCGTGCTCAGGCAGCGCGTCGACCGCGATCGCGGCCGGCTGGCCAGGGCGCAGCCGGGCCAATTGCGTTTCCTTGAAGTTGGCGTTGACGTAGACCTCGTCGAGCGGGACCAGGCTCGCCAGCCGCTGACCGGTCTGCACGTAGTCGCCGGTCTGCATCGCGCGGTTTCCGATCACACCGTCGATCGGCGCGCGGATGACGGTGAACGACAAATCGCGCTCGGCCTTGGCGAGCGCGGTCTTAAGTTCGTCGAGGGTGCTGATCGCCTCCCGCTGTTGGCCCTTGAGCACGTCAACGTTCGCCGCCGCCGAATCGATCGCGGCTTGCGCGCTGTGCACGGCGGCGACCGCCTGATCGCGGTTCGCCTGCGCCTGCTCGAGCAATTGGCGGCTCGAGGCATCGCGCGCGACCAGGAAATTCTGGCGGTCAAGCTCCAATTGCGTGCGCGTGACCGCGGCTTGCGCCGAGGCGAGCTGCGCCTTGGCCTCTTCGACTGCGGCCTCCTGGGCGACGATCTGATGGCCGATCCGGGCAATGGTCGCCTCTTGGGTCGCAACTTTTCCACGCGCCGAGTCGACCGCGAGCCGGTAATCGCCGTCATCGAGCGCAGCGATCACATCGCCGGCATGGACGCGCTCATTATCCGTGACCGCGACGTTGGCGATATAGCCGGGCACTTTCGCCGCGAGCGTGGTGTTGTAGGCCTGGACGTAGGCGTCGTCGGTCGAGACCGTGAAGCGGCCGACCGTCCACCAGCCGTACCCGAACCAACCTGCCGCGCCGACGACAAGCAGGAGCAGCGCGCCGAAGGCAAGGTTGCGGCCAGTCCGTCGGTGCAGTTTTTCTTTGCCGACCGGCACAGCCGGCCCGGTCCCGGCGGGGGTCGGTTGTGCTGGAGCCGGCAAAAATGCCTCTGCCGCCTGTTGTTGGCCCGACGAATGCCCTTGGGCCGGCTTGTCATGATCGTCGGTTGACGCGGTTGCCTCGGTTGCCTCGGCGGCTTCCTGATCTTCGGTCGAGACGATTTGAAAGCGGGATTGGGCGCTATCCAGTTGTTTTTTGTGATACACAATGCACTCCCTCGATATTGACCGAACGGTTCGGTCACCAATAATTGCGGAGAGAGCAGGAGTCAATATTGACCGAACGGTTCGGTCATCATATATTTGTGTTTGAATGATTTGCCGAATGGTTACGGGCAGTTAACGACCTGGAAGCGCCGTCGGGGAACCAAAAGGGCCTAAGACATGAGCGAACCAACGATATTGGATCGGCCTCTCCCTGCGGACGGCGACGAAGACAGCGCCAAGCGGCGCCAGATCATCGACGGCGCCCGCGCCATGTTCCTGGCGCAAGGCTTCGATGCGGCAAGCATGAACGATATCGCGCGGGCGGCCGGCGTCTCCAAAGGGACGCTCTACGTCTATTTCGCCAACAAGGAGCAATTGTTCGAAGCCATCGTCGAGCAGGAATGCGATGCGCAGGCGGAAGGCATCTTCGATCTCGACCCAGACGATCACGACGTGGAGGCCGCGCTCACACGGCTCGGCATCGTCTACGTCAAGTTTTTGTGCCGGCCGGAGAAGGCGTCGGCGATCCGCACCGTGATCGCCATCGCCGACCGCATGCCGGAAGTCGGACGAAAATTCTACGAGGCCGGCCCAGCGACCGGCATCGCCCGGCTCGCCGCTTATCTCGCCGCGCAGGTCGCGGCCGGCGTGCTGGCCATCGAGGATTGCGAAATCACCGCGGCGCAGTTCATGGAATCGACTCACGCCGCATTGTTCAAGCCGATCGTGTTCAACTTCGCTTCGGCGCCAAGTCCGGAGCAGATCGAGCGCGGGGTGCGGATTGCGGTCAAAGCCTTCCTCGCCGCCTATCGCGCGCCGGCCAAGTCATAAAGCGCCCGCACGCCTCCACGCCGCGGGTCGCTGTCCGAGTTGTGCAACGGCTGACGCGATATCGAATATCTCATCTTCGCCGCGGCACCCTGCCAGAAAAAGCTGTACTCGACGTTCAGCTTGGCGCCGCCCGGCAAAGCCAAGACCGCACTACAAACGACTTCGTCCTTGCCGCTTGCAATCGTCTTGATCGAGGCGTTGCGCAACGGCTCGAACTTGAGCTGGGAGAGAACATCGGACAGCGTGTGCTTGGCGCGCGCCGAATCGCATTCCGGCAGGACGAAATGGTCGCGCAGCCCCCTGTAGATCAACACCCCGGCAACGGCGAGCACCGGAATGCCGATCAGCCGGAACATCAAATGACGTGGTCCGCCCGGTGGCGATCTCGGGGCGGTCGGGGCGGCCCAGCGCGCGGAACGGCTCGAAACCCCGGGCTTAAGCGGTGAATCTTCCGGTGCCATCCGCGCCGGCCTTAGAGCATGATTCGGAAAGCTGGGAACCGGTTTTCCGAAAAGATCATGCTCCACCAAAAAGCCGGAGCGCAACCCGATTCAATGTGACCGAATAATTATGCTTCAGCCGATGAAGTACGCCAACAGGATCAGAATGACGACGATCGTCGCGAGAACGGCCCGCACCAGCGTCACGAATGAACGGTAGGTCTGCTCATGGGCGGGATAATCGTTGCCCGTCGCAGTCGCGTATTGGATCTCACCATGATCGGCCATCGTGTCCCTCCACTCTTGTCCTTCGGCCGCGGGATTAGCCCAACTGCGCGCGCAGAGCAACGCGGAAACTACATGTCCAGAACCAGGCGCTCGCTCTTGCAGCCGGCGCAGCAGATCATGACCTTCTCGTTGGACGACTGCTCCTCCTCGCTGAGCACCGAATCGTGGTGCTCGGGAATGCCGGAGATGACGCGCGTCACGCATTCCCCGCAGATGCCGAGCTCGCAGGAATAGTCGACATCGACGCCGGCCTCATAGAGCACTTCGAGGATCTTTTTGCCCTCGGGGATGAAATATTCCTCGCCGGAGCGCGCGAGTTCGACCCAGAAGCCGCCCAATTTCGCCGCCGACGCCTCCTCTTTCGGCGTGAAATACTCGACGTGGACCTGACTGCGCGGCCGACCGGCGGTCGCCGCCTCGAACGCCGCCAGCATGGGATTGGGACCGCAGCAATAGAAGTGCGCGTTCTGCGGCGCCGCGCCGACCACGGCGGCGAGGTCGAGGAGCTTGCCCGCCGCCTCATCGTCGAAATGCAGGTGAACGGATTGCGGCGCGAATTTTTGCAGGGTTTCGAGAAAGGCCATGTCGGCGCGCGATCGGCACGCATAATAGAGCTGCCACGATCGGTTGTTGGCGGCGAGCTCCTGCACCATGCACCAGATCGGCGTGATGCCGATGCCGCCGGCAAAGAGAACGACGTGCTCGGCATTTTCAACGAGCGGGAAATTGTTGCGCGGCGCGCCGATCGTAACCGCGTGCCCGACGCGCAAATGGTCGAAAATGTAGCGCGAGCCGCCGCGGCTCGCGGGGTCGAGCTTGATGGCGACGGCGTAGCTTTCGGGATCGGGGTCGGGGTTGAGCAATGAAAATTGCCGGCTGATGCCGTTCGGCAAATGGATATCGAGATGAGCGCCCGGCTTGTAGGGCGGCAACCGGCCGCCGTCGGGACGGCGGAACGTATAGACGTTCGTATCGCGGGCGACGACCGCGATATCGATGAGCCGCATCTCGATCAACCCCTTCGCCGCGGCGGCTTCGGGCACAGGCGTCCCCGCGGCAGGTGAGGATGCAATCAGCGTATCCATGCGGGCTAGATAGGCGGGAGCGAGGGGGTTGTGCAACACGTTCCTGCCGGCGGGAATCGGTTTCGTGAAATGACCCGCGCCCGCGCTGTCAGGCCCGCGCGCGAGCCAAGCCGGCCTCGATCGCCGCATGAGCTCTACCGGCGGCGTACTCCGCGAACACGCGCCCGATCATCACGACGACCGGTCCCGAGGGGGCTTCGGCCGCGAGCCGCCCGGGAAGATCGACGATGCTCCCGGCGATCACGCGTTCGTCGTTGCGCGTGGCGCTGGCGACCGCAACGGCGGGCATGGCCGGATCAAGTCCCGCCGCAAGCGCTTTGCCGACGAGGTCAGGCAGCGTCTTCGTCGGCATGTACACGATTGTCGTCACCGCCGGGTCGACGATACTCGCCCAATCGACGTCGTCCGGCAGCTGGCCGTTCCGGTCATGGCCGGTGATGTATTGCACGCGGCGCGCCTCGGCGCGTCGCGTCAGCGACACCGTGAGGCGGCTCGCGACGCCCTGCGCCGCCGTCACGCCGGGCACGACGGCGACCGCAATCCCGGCCGCGCGACACGCGGCGATCTCCTCATCGGCGCGACCGAAGATCATCGGATCGCCGCCTTTGAGCCGCACCACGCGCCGACCCGCTTTGGCGAGCGAGATCATCAACGCGTTGATCTCGTCTTGGCGGCACGAAGGTGCGCGGCCAGCCTTGCCGACCAGCATTTTCCTCGCTTCGCGCCGCGCAAAATCGAGGACGGCTGGTGATACGAGATTGTCGAACAGGATCACGTCGGCCGATTGCAGCGCGCGCAATGCGCGCAGCGTCAACAGTTCCGGGTCGCCGGGGCCGGCGCCGACGAGGATGATGGATCCGGCTTCCGGCGCTTCGGTCGGCTTGAGCAATGTTTCGAGGTCGGCTCTGGTCGGCGCCTTGTCGGGCGCGGCGACGGCGCGATCGGTGAATCTTTCCCAGAAATTGCGGCGGTCGCGGAACGGCAGCGCGAGCGCTTGCACGCGCGGGCGCCAAGCCCGCGCGGCCTCCGCCCAACGCGCAAAGCCTTGCGGGATCAACGCCTCGATTTTGGCGCGGATCGCCTGGCCGAAAACCGGAGCGGCGCCATCGGTCGAAATGCCAATGACCAAGGGCGAACGATTGACGATGGCACCGAAGGCGAAATCGCAAAAGGCCGGCCGGTCGATGACGTTGACCGGCACGCCTGCTGCGCGCGCGGCAGCGGCAAACTGCCCGGCCTCGGCGTCGTCGGCACAATCGGCCACCGCAATCGCGGCGCCGGCGAGATCATCGCTCGCCCAGCGCCGTTCGTGCACCGCTACGGGACCAACCGGCGCCGCGACGGCAAGCGCCAACATCTCTTCACTGGGCTGCGGTGCGATGACGTCTACGTGCGCGCCTGCCGCCGATAAGAGTTCGGCCTTCCAGGCAGCGGCTCGGCTGCCGCCGACGACAACCGCGCGCTTGTTCTCAAGCGCGAAAAATGCGGGCAGTCGCGACAGAGCGCCCATGCGGGCTGCCTGAACTTCGATCGGAGCGCGATTCATTTGGGAAACCCTTAGCTTGAGCGACCCAATAGAATTTTGTCCCTTTGTATGCAATGTCCCTCCATAAACTTAGAATAAACAGGCATATGATGGCATAATCGTAGAAAATTCGTCCAAAAAGCAGTCCGGAACGCACGCACTCGGACTCGCCGAGCCACGCGCTTCATTCAAGCGGCATGCCAACCGGCGGGGGCCAAGGAATCTGGCCGTATTCGGTTTGGTTCAACTGCGTGAAGCAGCACAGGAGCCGTAAGGGTCTCTCGTCGGCTATGCCGGGATCGGCAACACGCTCTGGTCAATGACCGATCTAGTGGAGATGATTGACAGCACTCTGTCGAAACCGGGACCACGGGGTCCGTACAAGAGGCGGCAAGCGGCGCAGCCGAAGGGTATTGAAAATGGGCAGACAGGTTGCTGTCGTGCTTTACGTGGTGGCAATGGCAGCCGTTATCATCGGTGTAGATTTCGTATTTTTCAGAAACCGATTCTGGGAACGGCTGATACGGCTGATAGTGAATATTGGCATTGTCTTGGTGTTCGCAGCGTTCTACTTCAGATTCCTCGGGCGTCCATGATCGTCCATGGGAGTGGTGAGGTATTCTCGGATAGCACCCCCATTTTTGAGCGGCTTGTCCAAGTTCCTGAACCCAACCTGCTTCCAACTACAACGGTGCCCAAAATTACAAACTGAGACCCAGGAATCTGGCGGGCGCCCGGCGGATTCTCCGTCGGGCGCCCTTGAGTTTCGGCGTCAGTCAGCCTGTAAGCCGGGTTCTGGATGGCATGCGGAGGCGCTCCGCATGCGTGACGACCATTCCTCTTGGACGCCGGTTGCCCGGCGTCTCCAGCAACCTACCCGGACGGCCGGATCTGGACATTGATCCCGACGCTCCTCGCACTTTCGTGCGCGAGCTTCGCGCCGCCCCTATTCGGTCTTGCTCCCGGTGGGGTTTGCCCTGCCGCCGGCGTTGCCGCCGGTGCGGTGCGCTCTTACCGCACCGTTTCACCCTTGCCGTCCGCTCCCGTGCCTCCACCGCAAGTAGAAGAGGATCGGGCAAGGACGGCGGTCTGTTCTCTGTGGCACTGTCCCTGGGCTCGCGCCCGCCGGATGTTATCCGGCACCGTTTTGTCCATGGAGCCCGGACTTTCCTCTCCGGCAACCCTTTTCCCCCGCTTATACGGGAAGTGTGGGGCCGCCGGAGCGGCCGTCCGGCCGACTGACAGGAACAGGGATGGGGTCCTTGGCCGTCGCCGTCAAGTGGCGGCGAGTTGCGCCACATCGCGGGCCCGCGCGGCGATCGTTCTCGCCCGGCCGCGGTGAGCCAGCAGATCCCGCAACGTAATGCGCGTCGATTCATCGCTGGCGCCGTCGACCCGCGCCGGGCGGAAATGGCGCTGGAAGGCCGCCACCGCGTCGTGAGTCGCGGAATCGTAATTGCCATTGATGGTCACGCTGTAACCATACTTGGCGAGCGACTCTTGAATCCCAGCGACATGATCGCCGCGATCACCCAGCGCCAGCAGAAGGCCGCCCTCGGTGATCGGCGCCGGTTTGACCCAGTGGCCCACTCCTGAATCGTGCAGCGTGCGCCAGGGAAATTTTTCGCCCGGATCCTGCTTGCGCGCGGGCGCGACATCGGAATGCGCCAGCACCCGAACCGGAAGGATGGCGTAGCGGGTCTGAACGCTGCGGCAGAGTGCGGTCAGTGCCGCGATCTGCCGCCTGGGA
>JASHRY010000189.1 GCA_030037105.1 Xanthobacteraceae bacterium | reverse complement strand
TGCGCAAGGTGTTGGCGGATGAATCGTTCATCGAAGCCGGAACGCCGATTTTCGCGGTGTCGGCGCGTCGGGGACTGGCGGCCAAGCAGGCGCGGGATCGCGAGGCTCTGGATCGGAGCGGAATAACGGAAATCGAGGACCATCTCCTGCACTACCTGGCAACGGAGAAGACGCGGTCGCTGGAGGAAGCGGTCGGGCGAAAGGCTGCGGATATCGTGTCGCAAGCAGTCGGCGAGATCGAGCTTTCCGCCAAAGCGCTCAAAATGCCGCTGCAACAGTTGGAGCATAAGTCATCCGAGTTTGCCCAGACTCTCCGTTCGATCGAGGCGCAGCGCCTGACGATCGGCGATCTTCTGTCCGGCGATCGGCGGCGCCTGGTCGGCGATCTCGAGGCGCAGATCCAAGTCTTGCGCGCGGATGCATTGTCCAAGCTGACGCAAGTGATCGACGACGGCTTGACTCATGCGCAAACCGCGTGGGAAGCGGGGATCAAATCGGCGGTTTCCGAGGCCATCGAGCAGTTCTTTGCCGACGCCAATGGGCGCTTGATCGAAGCATTCTCGCGGCAAGCGGGAGACGTCCTCGCCGGTCACCGACAGCGGATCGACGCCCTGGTCGATGACGTGCGCCGCATCGCGGCCGAGATGTTCGATGTCGTGTTCGCGCCGGAGGGCGAGCCGGAAGCCTTTCGGCTGCGGCAGGAGCCGTACTGGGTCACCGAACGCATCGCCTCGACGCTCATTCCCGATTTCGGCCGACTGATTGATCGAGTCTTGCCGGCGATGCTGCGGCGCCGCCGGCGCCGGGCGCGCATCATCGCGGAGACGAACGAGCTCATCATACGCAATGCCGAGAGTCTTCGCTGGGCGATATTGCGCGGACTCGATGAGACCTTTCGGGCGGCCGCGGCGCAATTGGAAGAAAGGCTCGGCGACGCGATCGCGGCCACCAAAGGCGTCATCGAGGATGCCTTGGCGCGCCGCCGCGATCGCTCATTTGCAACCGAACCGGCGCTCGATCGGCTGCACCGCTCGCTGCAGGCCTTGGCCGCGATCCGCGAAGCGCTGCTGACCACGGCCCGAAGCGCGGTCGAAGGAGCCTCGAGGTGACCCTTCGCCGACACGCGCGGGGACGCTTGGCAAGGCCGCGCCGGAAAGCCAAATCCGACGATCCGACTCTCGTCATGCTTCTCGCCGACCCGGAAATACGCTTGCTCATGCGTGCGGACAAAGTCGATGAAGAAGCGCTTCGGGATATGCTCAATAACATTTCGGTTCGGCTTCGCGGAACAGGCGGCTCCCTAAAGAACAGAGGGCGACGGACGAAGGATGCCGAGACCCGTAAATACCGTCGCGGCGTCGGTATCATACTTATTAATGCGCGTACCGAGGCATTCATCGCCCGACGCAACGACGTGCCGGGAAAGGTCTGGCAGATGCCGCAAGGCGGCATCGACCGTGGCGAAACTCCAAGGCAAGCCGCGTTTCGTGAGCTGAAGGAGGAGATCGGAACCGATAATGCGGAGATCATCGCCGAGAGCAAGCACTGGTTCTATTACGATCTGCCCGCGGATCTGGCGAAGCAGGCGTGGGCCGGGCGTTGGTGCGGACAGCGCCAAAAATGGTTTGTGATGCTGTTCAAGGGCAAGAACGCGGATATCAACCTCGCCACAAAGGATCCCGAATTCGACGCTTGGCGCTGGGTTCCGGTTCATGAACTGGAAGGACTCGCGGTCTCCTTCAAGAGAAAACTCTACCTGTCCGTACTCGGAGAGTTTGCGTCGTTTTTTCGTGACCGCGGCAACAAAGACTGACCGCTATGATATGAGGGGGCCTCTTTTAGCGGGGCCGATGATCGGGAGGCTTGTCGGTTTCGGCACGCCCTTAGGCTCCCTCGATCAAGTCTACCCGAGACCGGCGAGGTGGGAAGTTTCGTTGATCCGTAGCACCGCGGGCGTGTCGTCATTGAAGTCGATCTCGCTGATGCCGCAAGGCTCAAGGACGAGGCGCCAATACGCGGACAGCGGCTGATCGAGCACGTGCATCAACAAGGCTCGATCGATGCTGTCGTGGCCGACGAGAACGACGACCTGGTCGCGGCGGTGCGCCAGCACGTAGCGCCAGACATCGCCGGCCCGCGCGGCCAGGTCTTGGAGGGATTCCCCGTTCGGGAAGCGGAACAGTTGCGGCGTCGTCTGCCAAGTCGCGAACGACCGGGGCGAGCCGGTTCTGATTTCCTCATATGTCTTCCACTGCCAATCCCCGTAATCCAGATCGTTGAGCGGGCCAAGCACCTCGCTCGGGACGTTGCAAGCTCCGGCAATCGCGGCTCCCGTCGCCACGCATCGACTCATGGGGCTGGTGTAGACCGCGCGCGGCTGCCAGGACGCCGCGATCCGCCGGGCTGTCGCCCCGGCCTGGGCGATGCCCAAATCGGTGAGCGGAACATCGGCTCGCCCGCGGAAGCGCGGTGGCGCGATGCCTTCGACGTGCCCGTGGCGCGTCAGAATGATCTTGGTCGTCACGCTCGTGGTCCTCCGACAGCGCGGTTGCGCGCAATGCCCCGATCGGCGCCTGCCTTGACGGCGGCACCTAGGCGTCTATATCAAGATCGCGATTGGGCATGGAGTCGCCATTCTGCCGAGAGGCTAATGACTCCTACCGCGAATGGACGCGGTGGGAGGCTTCTTGAGCCCGCCGCCGCGGCGGGCTTTTTGTTGGCGGCGAGAGGGGACCTCTTGCCGCGCCCGCCGCGTCGGAGAGGCGAGCGCACGAGTGGTAACATGGCGAATGCGGCAAAGCCCGACTTGCTCGACCACGGCCGCGCGCGCCGGCCGGCTCAGTCAGCGGATCAGGCGCTGATGGAGAGGCGGCAGCCGGCGGTCGTCACCAGCATTCTGTTCGAGCGGCCGGCCGACCGCGGCGGCGACGCCCCGGCCGCGCCGGCTTATTTTGTCAACCTCAATTGCGATCAGATCGTCGATGCCGTTACCT
This sequence comes from Xanthobacteraceae bacterium, assembly GCA_030037105.1. Next base: position 7,117 of record JASHRY010000189.1, on the reverse strand, counting down.
CCGGCAAGGACGAATACAATCTGAAGCCGTTCTTTTACGACTGTCTCAAGCGCGTCGATGCGATCCGCTATCGTCACGAGGTGATGCAGGATCTCGAGAGGCGGTTCCTCTATGAACGCGTCGTTGCCTTCGCCGCAAGCATGCGCGACATGCGCGAGCATTTCCGTCGCGCGCAAAAAATGCATTACAAGGAGCAGAAGCAGGGGTGGTTTCTGGACGCGGTCGCCATCTATTGCGCCGCCGTCGGTGCACTCGCCGACGATCTCGCCGAAGCGGATCTGAAATCGCGCGGCTTTCTGCGCTTGCGCGAATATATGGCGAGCTACGCCGGTTCCGCGCGTTTCCTGTCGCTTCTCTCCGCGACCAAGAAGCTTAAGGATGATTTGGCGGCGATAGAATATTGCGTGCTGGCAAAGGGGATGAGCTTTACCGTTTGCAAATATGAGGGCGAAGTCGATTACAGCGTCGAAGTTGAGAGAACGTTCGAGAAATTCAAGCAGGGCGCCGCAAAGGATTACCGGGTCAAGTTCTCGGCCGGTGACGACATGAACCATGTCGAAGCCAAGATTCTGGAATTCGTCGCCAAATTGCATCCCGAGGTTTTCATCGCCTTGGACGATTATTGCGCCAAAAACGGGGATTTTGTCGACCGAACCGTCGCCGTCTTTGACCGCGAGGTTCAATTCTATATCGCCTATTTGGAACACATCGCCGCTCTGACGCGCGCGGGGCTGTCGTTCTGTTATCCGCGCATTTCCGACACCACCAAGGACGTCTATGCCTCCGACGGATTCGACATCGCGCTCGCCCATAAGCTTGTCGGCGAAGGCGCATCCGTGATCTGCAACGACTTTCATCTTCAGAGCCGGGAACGGATCCTGGTCGTATCCGGTCCCAATCAAGGCGGGAAGACCACTTTTGCCCGCGCCTTCGGGCAAATGCATTACCTGGCGAGCCTGGGCTGTCCGGTGCCCGGCAGAGAAGCGCAACTTCTTCTTTTCGACGAGATGTTCACCCATTTCGAGAAAGTGGAGAAGGTGGAAAATCTCCGCGGCAAGCTGGAAGATGATTTGGTCAGAATTCACGAGATTCTCAATCAAGCTACGTCGCGATCGATCGTCATCATGAACGAAATTTTCACCTCCACGACTATTCAGGACGAAACTTTCTTGAGCAAGAAGGTAATGGAGAAAATAGTGGAGCTGGACCTGCTTTGCGTTTGGGTGACTTTCGTCGATGAATTGGCGTCGTTCGGCCCGCAAACCGTTTCCATGTGCAGCACGGTCGTTCCGGAGAATCCGGCGTTGCGGACTTTCAAGGTGGTGAGGCGGCCGGCCGACGGGCTTGCCTATGCCATGGCGATTGCTCAAAAGTACGGGCTGACCTACGACGCGATCACGGAGCGGATCAGGCCATGAAGGCGTTTCTGATGTACCGCGATCGCGACTTTGATCCCGAGCAGTTGCTGACGCGGAGGGAAAAGGAGCTTCGTCATAGCAGAGGAGCCGCGGATCAGACGCTTGATTTGCAGCAGGTCTTGCCTTGGAACGGCGAGGTGCTGAGGCAGGACCTCGGCTTGGACGTTTTACTCAACGCCATGAGCCAGGGCGACAAGTTCATGTACGAGGTCGCCAAGGTCGCGATGCTTTCGAGCTTAACCGATCCGGATGCCATTCGCTATCGTCAACATATCCTCGCCGACTGTCTGCACAACGAGCAGATCGTCAGGGAGCTTTATCAGATCGCCATCGAGACGATCGAGAGCGAGAAGAGAAACTACTGGAGCTTCCTGACCCGCTACCCCAGCGGGATACTTCACCGGGCGGTTGACGTGCTGCGGCTGTTCGTCGACATGTTGAAAAGGCTGAGAAATGTCGCCGACCAACATACGGATAAATTCGAATCGGAGGGGTTTGCGAGACTTTTTGCGATGCTGAAGAAAGAACTCAGCGATGAGTATTTCGCGGCAATCGAGGGGCATTTGAACCGGCTTAAATTTCGGCAAGGGGTTTTGCTCAGCGCGCGATTGGGGAAAGGCAACAAAGGGAAAAGCTATGTGCTGCGCCGGCCGCACGAGGACCAGCGTTCCTGGCTGGCGCGGCTTATTGCGGAACGGCCGCCCGCCTACACATTTCACCTGCACCCGCGCGACGAGGCCGGCACCCGTGCGCTGGCGGAATTGAGCGACCGCGGCGTCAATCTCGTGGCCAATGCATTGGCCCAGTCGACCGATCATATTCTCAGCTTTTTTCAAATGCTGCGCACGGAATTGGCGTTTTACGTCGGCTGCCTGAATTTGTACGGCCAGCTCATCCGTATCGGCGAACCGGTATGCTTCCCGGATTTCACTCCGGCGGGCCGGCGGAGATTGTCGTTCTCCACTCTGTATGACGCCGCGCTGACACTAAGCGCGGGACAAAAAGTTGTCGGCAACGATCTCGACGCCGACGAAACCGACGTGGTCGTCGTCACCGGCGCCAATAGCGGCGGCAAATCGACTTTTCTGCGCAGCGTCGGTCTCGCCCATTTGATGATGCAGGCCGGCATGTTCGTGACCGCCGAGGCGTTTTCCTCGGAGATCTGCGACGGCCTGTTCACGCACTTCAAGCGCGAAGAAGATACGACAATGGAAAGCGGCAAATGGGACGAAGAGCTCGCCAGAATGAGCGAAATAGTCGATCGGATCAAATCCAATTCGGTGCTGCTGTTGAATGAATCATTCGCGTCGACGGACGAGCGGGAAGGCTCGGAGATTGCAAGCCAGATCGTCAGGGCACTGCTGCACCGGAACGTGAGGGTGTTCTTCGTCACGCATTTGTATCATTTCGCGCATTCCCTTTTCGTCCGCGAGTCAGGTCGCGCGGCGTTCCTGCGCGCCGAGAGGCGGCCCGACGGCACGAGGCCGTTCAAACTGGTCACCGGCGAGCCGTTGCAAACAAGTTACGGCGAAGACCTGTATCGAGCGGTTTTCTCCGGCGGCGGCGCAAGAACGCAGGCGGCGCCGGCAAAGAGAGACAGAGCGGCGGTATAGCTCGGTCGGCGCTATCGCGCCTGAGTTTATCGCGGCGAGACGGGTAAGAGGCGGGGCTGGTCAAGCGACCGCCCCGGCGGGAAATGAATCTCGCGAGCCGGCAACACGACTTGGATCGAGCGATCGGCAAGCTCAAGTCGTTCCACGATGGCGATGTCGGCGTGGTCGAGGTTGTCGCCTGCGGCGCCGCGGCGATTCCGGCACTCCGTGCCGTGCTGTTCGAGCGCGAGGTAAGCGGCCTTTTTGACGCGCGTTGTCGGGCGGTGGAGGCTCTGGCCGCTCTGGGTGCCGGCGATGTCCTGCTTGAATACCTGAGCGTCGAGCGTTCTGCCGCCGATCCGGTCGAGCGTCTCGGCGACGACGCCGTCGTCAACGCCGCGGCACGGGCCTTGGCAAAGGCGCGTGACGCGCGCGCATTTCCCATTTTGTTGCGGCTTGCGCGAAGACCTTCCCTCAGCGGCGTGATTGCGGCCTTGGGCGCGTTCGGCCGCGCCGAAGCGATTCCGGCGCTGATCGACGCGCTGGAGGACGATGCAAGCCGGCAATCGGCGCAATCCGCGCTCAAGGGAATGGGTCGGACCGTGCGTCCGGCTCTGGTTGCGTCCGCGAACCGCCGTTTACCGACGCCCGATCGGGAGAGCGAATCCAGCCTGCGGCGGCGGAGAAGCGCTCTCGTACTGTTGGCGGAGATCGGACTGTCGCGCGAGACCTGGCCGGAACTCCGCTCGCTCGTCCGCGACAAGGATCCGAGGATCGCCGTGCTGGCGTGCAAGCTCTGTCTTGCATACGCGCCGACGCGCGAAAGACGTGCCGCCGTCGGTCGCCTGAACGAACTGCTGCCCGGCGCGGATTGGATGCTGCGCCAGGAGATCGAGGCCTGTCTCGCCGTTCACTCCTGACGACAAGCGCAAGACCGGATTCGACCGCTATGCGGGATTTCGTCGCCGCGCCCGGCTGCCGACCCACATGAAAATCGGCACCGCCGCGAGTTGCGTAGCGATGCAGAATGCAATCATGGTCGGCAGTGAAAGATCGTACAGGATGCCGATCACGGCGCTGCCGACGAACCAAAATATTCCGTATGCAGCCGTGAACAGGCCGAATGCGAAGGCTCTGCGTGAAGCCGCGATCATTGGCGCCACCGCCGCCGGAATGATCGACTCGTGAACTCCCGTGCCGAGCCCCCAAATCGCGGCTCCAATCAACGCCACCCAGAAGTTGCCGAGAAATACGAGGGGAGCGAACAGCGTTGACACCAAGGTCAACGCCACCAGGACGACAAATCCGAAGCGATCGAACAAGCTGCCGAGCACGAGGGAGCCCGTCCCGCTGACCGCCATGGCGATGGCGTAGAAAACCGCTATCGCTTCGCCGGAAATCGCTCCCGTGCGGCTGAAATGGAAAGCAATCAAGGGATAATCGGCAAAACCGGCCGCAACCAACACGGCGCCGGTCAAATAGATCCAAAACAAGATCGGCAGTCGCGAATCCGGTCCGGCACGTGGCGAGACGTCCAGATCTTGCGGCGTCGGATAGAGCGCGCGCGCGAGCAAGACGAGGCTGAGATTGACAACCGCAGGCACAAACAGCACCGCGAAAGCCGTCCGATAGCTTCTCTCATGAGCGAGCACGGCGGCCACTGCGAGCGGGCCGACCACGGCGCCGAATTGGTCGAGCGCTTCATGCAAGCCGAACGTCCAGCCGTATCCGCCGATCCGCTTGCCGGCATGCGAGAGCATCACGTCACGCGGTGGATTTCGGATCGCTTTGCCGACCCGTTCGAGAACGATCAAAGCTGCCGCGGCGGGCCAAGTGTGGGTCAGCGCCAATGCCGGCACGGAAGTCATTTGAACGACGTAGCCAACAATGGTGACCGTCCAATATCGGCTGGTTGCATCGGCCAATCGCCCGGATAACAGGCGAAGGGTGTATCCGAGCAGTTCGCCAAATCCGGTGATGACGCCGACCACGGTGCCGCTGGCTTGCAGCGTCGCGAGATAGGGACCGATGATGCTGCGCGAGCCCTCATAAGTGAAATCGGCGAAGAAGCTGAGGATTCCGATCGTGACGACGAAACGAAGGGCGGCACGCCGCGCATCTGCAATGTCTCCGGCTTCCGTCGTCCTCGAATTGTCTGTCATTGCCGCCGCGCGCTTTTTTTTGGTCGCTAAAGTGGGATGACTTATCTTCGAATCGTCATCTCACTTTAAGCTTTTGTATTGTCGCGCGTCCGGACGGAAAACCGGTGCCCACTTTTCCTGGACGCGCTCTAATTGTGGAGCCTCAGGAGGTTATTCCCGGTGAGGCCGAGTCTGCTGATGGGAGTTTTATCACCGATGCCGGCGTGAGGCCTGTGCCAATTGTATCGGTGTAGCCAGACTGGCAGATCGTCGGTTCTCTGCCTGGAATGCTGGTAGGCTTTAGCGTAGGCCCACTCGCGCAGAGAGGTCTGGATGAAGCGCTCGGCCTTGCCGTTGGTTTTCGGCGTATACGGCCTGGTGCGGATGTGTTTGAGGCCGAGCCGCTTGCAGAGCCTGCGGAAGGCGAACGACTTGTAGCAGGAGCCGTTGTCGGTCATGACGCGCTCGACCTTGATGCCGAGGCTCTCATAGTAAGCGAGCGCTGCCTTAAGGAAGGCGGTGGCACTGCGTCGCCTTTCGCTGTTCATCACCTTGGCGAAGGCGATGCGCGAAGCATCGTCGATGGCGAGGTGGACGAACTCCCAACCCGGCCCTTTGCCGCGCGAGCGCAAATTGCTCTGGCCGCTGCGGTCGCCGGTGATGCGATGGCCGATGCCATTGATCTTGCCGAGCTTTTTGATGTCGAGATGGATCATCTCGCCAGGACGCTCGCGTTCATAGCGGCGTACCGGCTGGCAGGGTTCCAGAGCACCGATCTTGTTGAGCCCCAGCCGCTGCAAGATGCGACTGACGGTGGCGGCCGACAGGCCGAGCTCGAGGGCGATCTGCTTGCCGGTATAGCGCTGACGGCGCAGGACCTCGACGCTGGTGCGTGCGGCCAGTGGGGTTTGGTTGGGCGACGAATGAGGTCGTGCCTGTCGGGCTTGCGAGAACGTGGTGGTGCAAGCGCCCGCGCCGGCCCGCCTGATTGAGGGCGGATTGCCGACCGAGGCCACTGTCGCCCAGGTCCTCGTCTCCAAATATGCGGATCATCTTCGGCTGTATCGGCAGGCTCAGATCTACGCCCGCCAGGGCATCGAACTCGACCGCTCGACGCTGGCCGATTGGGTCGGCCGGGCGGCCTTCCTGCTGCGGCCGATTCACGAGCGCCTGCTGCTGGCGCTCAAGGGCTCAGCCAAGCTATTCGCCGACGAGACCACGGCGCCGGTGCTCGATCCCGGCCGCGGGCGCACCAAGCTCGGCCAGTTATGGGCCTACGCACGGGATGATCGGCCATGGGGCGGCACTGATCCGCCAGGCGTCGCCTATGTCTATGCGCCCGATCGCAAGGCCGAGCGGCCAATCACCCATCTGGCCGGCTTCAAGGGCACCCTGCAGGTTGACGGCTATGGCGGCTACCGTGTGCTCGCCGAGCGTGGTGACGTAAAACTCGCCTTCTGCTGGTCCCATGTCCGCCGCCGCTTCTATGAGCTCGCCGCCGCCGGCCCGGCACCGATCGCCAATGAGGCGCTTGAGCGCATCGCTGGCCTTTATGCCATCGAGAAGGACATCCGTGGCCGCAGCGCCGATGAGCGGCGCGTCGTCCGCCAGGACAGGAGCCGTCCAATTGTCGACGAACTCGAGTCTTGGCTCCGATCCAAACTTACTCTGATCAGCCAGAAGACCAAACTCGCCGAGTCGATCCGCTATGCGCTGTCGCGCTGGGACGGCCTCATGCGCTTCCTCGATGACGGCTGTATCGAGATCGATTCGAACGTCGTGGAGCGAACCATCCGACCAATCGCCTTGAATCGAAAAAATGCGTTGTTCGCCGGCTCCGATGACGGCGGCGAGCATTGGGCGGTCATCGCCTCGTTGATTGAAACCTGCAAACTCAACAGCGTTGATCCTTACGCCTATCTCGCTGACGTGATCAGCAAGATCGTTAACGGTCACCCCAACAGCC
>JASHRY010000188.1 GCA_030037105.1 Xanthobacteraceae bacterium | reverse complement strand
TTGCGATTTGCTGCAAGCGGCGAGCGCCGCCGCGATCAAAGCGACCGACAGAAAGATACCCAGAATCTTCATGCTTCCGTCCCCAAAGGATCTTTCACTTGCGACATTTTCAGCGCCGCCTTGCGAGGAACCCGGTACGAAATGGCAAGCCGGCCCGTTGCTCGTTTCCTACCGTTCAGATCTTGCCTTGGCTTTGGTAGGCTTTGCCCCATCCCCACGCGCCTGAACCATAGCCCCGCGTTACCACCCGTTCACGGTAGATAGTGGAGACAACGTCGCCGTCGCCCGCCAACAGCGCTTTGGTCGAGCACATCTCCGCGCACAGCGGCAGCTTGCCTTCGGCTAGACGGTTGCGACCGTATTTCTTGAACATGATTTCCGCGTCCTGCTCCGGCCCGCCGGCACAGAACGTGCATTTGTCCATCTTGCCGCGGGTGCCGAAATTCGACGCCTGAGGATATTGCGGGGCGCCGAACGGGCAGGCGTAGAAGCAATAGCCGCAGCCGATGCACAGGTCCTTGTTGTGCAGCACCACGCCTTCGCTCGTCCGATAAAAGCACTGGACCGGACAGACCGCCATGCACGGCGCGTCCGAACAGTGCATGCAGGCAACCGAAATCGAGCGCTCTCCGGGCTTGCCTTCGTTGAGGGTCACCACCCGCCGGCGATTGATGCCCCACGGGATCTCGTGCTCGTTCTTGCATGCAGTGACGCAGGCGTTGCAGTTGATGCAGCGTTCGGCATCGCAGAGGAATGTCATTCTTGCCATGATCTGGTCCTCCGTCACGCCGGCCGGATGCGGCACAGTGTGACCTTGTCCTCTTGGATGTTCGTGACCGCGTCGTAGCCATAGGTGGTAACGATGTTGCCCGACTCACCGGTGACGTATGGCCCGGTGCCCTCGGGCAGTTTTTTGGTGAGGTCCTGGCCCTGGAAACGCCCGAGGAAGTGGTAGGGAAGCCAGGCGTTGCCCTTGGCTACGGCATTGGTCACCCATGCCTTTACCTTGATGGAGGCGCCCTCCGGGCTATCGACGAAGACGTGACTGTTCGGCTTGATGCCAAGATCGTTGGCGTCGAACGGATTGATCTGCACGAACATTTCCTGCTGCAACTCGGCGAGCCAGACATTGGCGAACGACTTGGCGCCGCCCCCTTCCTCTTCGACCAAGCAGCCGGTGCTGAGAATGATCGGGAAGTCCTTCGCGTGATCGACGTTCTGGACGCTCGCGAACTTGATCGGCAGGCGATACATTCTCTTATCCGGATAAGTCGGATATTGCGCCACCAGATCGCGCCGGGGCGTGTAGAGCGGCTCGCGATGGATCGGCACGGGATCCGGAAAGTTCCAGACTATGCAACGCGCCTTGGCGTTGCCGCACGGCGAACATCCGTGCTTGATGGCAACACGATGGATGCCGCCGGACAGGTCAGTCTTCCAGTTCACGGCGTCGATCTTGGCGCCGCCGACCTTCTCGATTGACGCGAGTTCTTCCGGCGTCAAATCCTTGTCCCAGCCGAGTTTCTTCAACATCGCCATGGTGAACTCGGGATAACCGCCCTTGATCTCCGAGCCGACGTTGTAGCTGAGACCCTCCACCTCGCCCTCAGCGAGCAGGTTACCGCTCCCCCATTCCTTCGGCGCCTCCACGCCGAAGCGTGCGCGGAACGGCATGCCGCCGTCCATCATCCGCATGGTTGCGATGTAGAGATTTGGAGTCCCAGGATGCTTCAGCTCCGCATTGCCCCAGCACGGCCAAGGAAGCCCGTAATAATCGCCATTGCAGGGGCCGCCGTTGGCACGCAAAGTGGTTCGATCAAAGGTCGCCTTGTGCTGCATGTGGAGCTTGAGTCGCTCCGGAGATTGCCCGGTGTAACCGACCAACCAAGCACCGCGATTGATCTCGCGGAGAATGTCTTCGTTGTCAGGCACCGTGCCTTCGATCTTGATGTGCTTGAACATCTGGTCCGCGTAGCCGAACTTGCGGGCGAAGAGGTACATGATCTCCTGGTCCGGCTTCGACTCGAACATCGGTTCGACGATCTTCTCGCGCCACTGCAGCGACCGGCTGGAAGACGTCACCGATCCAAATGTTTCGAACTGCGTCGCAGCCGGCAACAGATAGCTGTTGTTCTTGCGATCGCCCATAAGCGCCGACAGCGGGACGTAGGGATCGACCACGACCAATAGATCAAGCTTGGTGAACGCGTCGGACTGTGCGGGCAGACGAGTCAGCGAATTGACCGAATGCCCCCAGAACACCATCGCCCGCAGGTTGTCTCTCTGATCGATGTCTTTCTTGTCCTGCAGCACCAGTTCGTACCACCGCGACACCGGCGTTCCCGACGTTTCCATCATCTTCTTGGATTCGAAGCGCTTGAGCAGGTAGTCGTAGTCGACGTCCCAAACGCGGGCGAAATGCCTCCACGCTCCTTCCGCCAAGCCGTAATAGAACGGCGTGTTGTCGCAGAGCACGCCCATGTCGGTCGCACCCTGCACATTGTCATGGCCGCGGAAGATGCTCACCCCGCCGCCGTGTTTACCGAGGTTGCCCAGCGCAAGCTGCAGGATCGGCATCGCCCGCGTGTAGTTATTGCCGATGGAATGTTGGGTCATCCCCAAAGTCCAGGTCAGGACGACGGGCTTGTTGTTCACCAGCGTCTCGGCGACGCGGCGCATCTGGGTGGGGGGAACGCCGCTTACACGCTCCACCTCTTCGGGCGTCCACTTCGCGACTTCCTTGCGGACTTCATCCATCCCCCAGACCCGCGCATTGATGAAGTCCTTGTCCTCCCATTTGTTCTCGAAGATGTGCCAGAGCAGACCCCAGATCACCGCGATGTCGGAACCCGGGCGTGGTTGAACGAATTCGGTCGCATGCGCCGCGGTGCGCGTGAAGTGCGGATCGACGACGATGTAGTGCGCCTTATTTTGCTCTAGCGCTTTAAGGATGTGCACCATCGACACTGGGTGGGCCTCGGCGGGATTGCCGCCGAAGGTGATCAGGCACTTGGTGTTGTGCATGTCGTTGAAGGTGTTGGTCATGCAACCGAAGCCCCAGGTGTTGGCAACACCCGCGACCGTGGTCGAATGACAGACGCGAGCCTGGTGATCCGTGTTGTTCGAACCCCAGAACGCCGCAAATTTGCGGAATAAATAGGCTTGCTCATTGCCGTGCTTGGCCGAACCGAGCCAATAGACGGAATCCGGCCCCGATTCCTTTCGGATTTTCTCCATGTGGTCACCGATCTCGTTGATCGCCTGATCCCAGGAGAGGCGCTGCCATTTGCCATCGACGAGCTTCATTGGATATTTGAGCCGGCGGGTCGAGATGACTTCCTCGCGCGCAGCGGCGCCCTTGGCGCAATGGCCGCCCAGGCTGATCGGATTGTCGAAGTCCGGTTCCTGCATGGTCCAGACGCCGTTCTGCACCTCGGCCCTGATCCCGCAGCCCACGGAGCAGAACGTGCATACGGTCTGCTTCGTCTCTACTTTGATGGCCGCACCAGGCGCCGCCTTGGCCGGACTGGTCTTTTGCACCATCGCGAACGGCACGGATGCGAGCCCGAGTCCCGCGGCAGCGATGCCGGATTTGCGCAGAAAGCTGCGCCGATCGACAGTGCCGTTGGTCGGCGCGGTCGCTAGGACGTTCGACAACCGCGCAGGCCGCGGTACCCAGTCGCTCTTTTTCTTCAGCATGGATCGTTTCCTTATGAAAGGACCGTTTCCTATGAAGGTTCACTATCGGAGCCGACGTCTCGTCGCGCGCGGGCGTTTCACATGCGTGCGCGGGCGTAATAGGTCTTGACGTGCTCGGATTCGTGATAACCAGCGGAGACTTCCGCAGATGCGGTCTCGGCAGCTTCAATTGGCTGCGCTTCGAGACCTGCCGCTATGCCGCCGACCGATCCGGCAGTCAGACCCGCCAGTCGAATCAACCCGCGGCGGCTGATATTCGATTTTCTCGAAGGTTTGTCGTCCATTTTCGTTTCCTCCGCTCATCAGCGTTCCGTACGCCGTCGACCTCTCGACCAGCGCTCACAAGCCGGCTCGAAGCCGTCGTTGCATGCCACCGACGGGTGGACAACGACGACCCATTTTTCGTGCCGGCTTTTTGGTACGGGCAGGCGAAAATCCAAGCGCGCGCAAAGACACTACGGCCTCCTTCGTCGCGGAGGCCAAAATTACACTCAATGTAAGGAGCGATAACCAAAACGTCTCCTACGCATTACGCCGATCTCCGTTTGGATCGACACTGGTAGGAGCCATCAGCCCTGAAGGGCGATTACAGCGGACTCCATCGCCAATTTCTAGTTTCCGCTTCAACACCTCGAATGATCGGCAATTTCGTAGTTTAGCAAGTCTCCAAAGTAGGGCAACCCTTTTCTGATCAATTCTTGTCACTACCGGTGTTGCAATGCACAATGCGACGGCAAGCGCGCCGCTAACCCACCATGTCGAAAGCCATACGCTCGATTTCCATGAAATCCCGGCCGAGACGCCCTACCGGTACGTAAAAGGCGGCCGATGGCGCCCGTTCCAAATCAGCAAAGAAGCGCGGTGCCCACGGCAACAGGTGTCTGTGGAAAAATTCCTTTTGCCCTTGCAGCAGCGTCGCACCGTCGCCGAAAGCGCCGACAATCAATCCGGCCATCATCTCGCACAAAGCGGCAATGTGGTCTTCGGGTTCGTGGGCTGCTTGCGTGCGGGCGATTCCAAGCTTCGCCATATCGCCGCGCAGCCTCGCCAGCGGCTGCGAATAAACGGCGCCGGCAATATAATATGACGCGTACGGAACGACTTCTCCAACGTCCAATCCGATAAACAGATTGTGGAATTCCTCGCGCAGCCGCTCGGGATTCGAACACGCCGCGGTAGCGGCAAGTGCATCGAGGAGGTGCCCGAAAGCGCTTTCGTCGCCTTCGAGGTCGGCGATCCTGTGCAGGAAATTCGCATCCGGCGGCCGTGCCAGCAGCGCCGCCAAGAGCGCATAGGTTTCGGCCCTCAGCCGATCCTCCTCGGCGGCAACCGCGTTCTTGTCGGCTTGAGCGCCCATGCCGCCTCGCAGCCAACTATGTCTCGTCGGTACTGCTTTCCAGTGCGCCAGACGCAGCAGCGTCCTCCGCCGATGCATTTTCCTCGCAGGTTTTTTCCGGCGCGTCCATTCTTGGGTGCGCGCCTACCTGCTCTCGCGACTCCGGAAGGCTGCGGCGGCGTGGCAGCCGCTGTTCACGCTCGATCGCCATCTCCGCTGGCGATTCCGGCTCCAACAGCTTTCGCAACGGAGAACCACTTTCGACAACGAACCGGTAATCGTCCTCGTAATCGTTGAGGCCGTCGAGATTGGCCAGCACAGGGTCTGATCGCCAGAGTTTGGCGAGCGCCCTGCGCTGCAACGCGGCCGGAACGGTCTTGGCGAGAAAGGCCGCAAAATTGGATTCGTAGGTCAGCGTCTCGA
>JASHRY010000187.1 GCA_030037105.1 Xanthobacteraceae bacterium | reverse complement strand
CAAATATTCGCCCGACCTGAACCCGATCGAGATGCCGTTCAGCAAGCTCAAGGCCGATCTGCGCAAGGCCGCCGAGCGGACCATTCCGCGCCTCCGCCGCCGCATCGGCCGATTCGCAGCGACGCTCACGGCTCGCGAAGCTTCAAACTATTTCAGGCATGCAGGCTATGCGTGAAATCAACCGGAATCTGCTCTAGGTTGCGTAAACGCGCGGCAATATCGGCCGCGGGGATGCGGGTCTCATGTTCTTCCTGTTGCGAATGGCGTTCTGGCTCGGCGTCGTGCTGGTCCTGTTGCCGACCGGCTCCGCGCAGCGCGGCCCGGCGACCAATGAGGTCGGCGCTTCCGAGGCCATTTCGGCCGCCTCAGCCACTGTCGAGGACTTGCGCGGGTTCTGCAGTCGTGAGCCCCACGCCTGCGCGGTCGGCTCGCAGGTGGCGACCGCGATCGGCTACAGGGCCCAGGCCGGCGCAAAAATGCTGTACGATATCCTGACCGAGGCCTTGGCGCCGCGCGAGACCGGCTCGCTCGCCAGCGGCGGACGGCGCGGCGACCTTGAAAAATCGGCGGCGGCGAAATCTTCGCCGCAGCGGGCCTCGCAGGACACATTGACCCCGGTCGATCTCGCGCCGGTCTGGCGCGGGCCGGTGCCGCGCAAGGACGGCAGGCGTTCGGTGTAGTTGCCGTCATTGCGCAGACCGCGGCGGCGAAGCGCAGCGCAGCCGAGTCCGGTCAGAGAGGGAATCCCGGATCTCTTCGGTCATTCCTGCCGATTGTTGTTCCAGGCCCGGCAATCACGGCCATTCGATCAATTCACGCCGCCCGCCGAGAACAAATTGTGCGAGCATCGACCTCGGCGGCATGCCGCTCTATATTAGAGGGCGACAAGGATGCCGGTACGATGACTGAAATCGAGCACATCATCGACAATTTCTCGGTCCTTGACCATTGGGACGATCGCTATCGCTATCTGATCGAATTGGGGCGGGAACTGCCTCCGCTCACGCCGGCGGCCTACAGCGCCGCCAACAAAGTGCAGGGATGCGCCAGCCAAGTCTGGCTCGATACCACGGTGCGTCCGAATGGCGCCGGCGGTCCGGTGCTCACATTCCACGGCGACAGCGACGCGCACATCGTGCGCGGTTTGATCGCAATCCTGTTCGTGATCTATTCCGGCAAGGCGGCGAAAGACATTCTTGCCATCGATGCGCTCGCCTTGTTCGAACGGATGGGGCTGCGGGAGCACCTCACGCCGCAGCGCTCGAACGGCTTCCGCTCCATGGTGGAACGCATCCGCTCGGATGCGCGCGCGGCGCTCGCGACCGCTCCTGCGTGACCGCACGGCGCTGCGCAGGCCCGCTGCGGCGCGCCGGGCCGCGGTTGCGGACGTTCCGGCCCCATTTGCGATCGTGTTATAAATCCCGTCCCGGGATCGGGATCATCGCCGACCGAGGCCAGGGAAAGCTCAACGATGGCCGTCGGCCTTGTCGAAGGAAAGGGCACGCTCAACGGGCAACGTTTTCGCGCGGCGCTGATTGACGTTTTTGCCGGAACGATCTGCAGCATATTGTCGATCGCCTATTCCCTGTCCTATGCGGCGCTTATTTTCAACGGCCCGCTCGGCCATCTGCTCGCTTATGGCGTTGCAATGACACTCTTGTCGGCCGCCGTCGGCGGCGCCGTCGTGGCGTTGCGCAGCTCGCTTCCCTTCGCCGTCGCCGGCCCGGACAGTTCCATTTCTGTCGTATTGGCGGCGATGGTGGCGACTTTGGTCCAACGCCTGATCGCCGAGGGCAACGCCGATCTGCTCGAGCCGACGCTCATCATCGTGTCCTCGGCGACGGCCCTTACCGGCCTTCTCCTTTGCCTGCTTGGCTTGACGCATGCCGGCCGCGCCATCCGCTTCGTGCCATACCCGGTGATCGGTGGCTTTCTCGGCGCCACCGGCTGGTTGATGATCATGGGCGCGATTCAGGTGATCACGGGCCAACGACCGACGCTCGCGCATCTCGACGCACTGGTCAGCGGTCCGATGCTTGCAAAGCTCGCCGCCGCCGCTTCCGTCGCCGTCGTGCTGCACCTGCTGCTGCGTCGCGGGCCGAACGCCTTCGTCATGCCCGGCATCCTGTTGGCGGCGATTGCCGTCACTCATCTTGTCCTCATCTTGACCGGCTCGTCGCTCGCAGAGGCGCAGGCCGCGGGCTGGCTGTTCCAGCCGCAGGGCGCGGCCCAGTTGATGCTGCCATGGAGATTCGCGGGGCTCGGGCACTTTCCCTGGAAGGCGATACCGTCGCTGTCCGGCGAGTTGCTCGCCGTCATGTTCGTCACCACCGTCACCTTGCTCCTCAACACCACCGGAATCGAGATTGCCACCCGCACCGAGGCGAATATCGAGCGCGACCTCAAGACCCTCGGGCTCGCCAATCTGTTGACCGCGGCGCTCGGCGGACTGGTGAGCTGCACGTCGGTGAGCCGCAGCACATTGGTGCGACTCGCCGGAGCGAGCGGCCGGATTTCC
>JASHRY010000030.1 GCA_030037105.1 Xanthobacteraceae bacterium | reverse complement strand
GCGCTGCCGCGGCTCGCGCGCGCCTCGATCGAGGACGTGATGTCGGCCGTCGGTCGCGGCGAGATGAAAGCCGCCGATGTCGCCCGCGCCATGTATCCCGATTACAAGGACGAGCGCGTCGGACCGCGGGCGCCGAAGGCGGAAAGCGGCTGGTTCGGCCTCAAGCGGGCCAAGGCGGTGAAGTTCAAGCTTCCTGAGAAGGGGGAGAGCGACGCGCGCGGTGCGGCAATCCCGATCCGCGGCATCAATGCCGACCTGCCGGTGCGCTTCGCGCCCAGCGGCGCGGTTCCCGGCGACCGCATCGTCGGCATCATGACGCCCGGCGAGGGCATCACCATCTATCCGATCCATTCGCCGGCGCTGACCGAGTTCGAGGACCAGCCGGAGCGCTGGCTCGACGTGCGCTGGGACGTGGACGACAAGGCCCCGCAGCGTTTCCCGGCGCAGCTCGCGGTGCAATCGGTGAACGAGCCCGGATCGCTGGCGCAGATCGCCCAAGTGATCGCCGAGCACGACGGCAACATCGACAACATCCGCATGACCCGCCAGGCGCCGGACTTCACCGAGCTGACCATCGACCTCGAAGTTTACAACCTCAAGCACCTCACTTCGATCATTTCGCAATTGCGGGCGAAGAAGGTGGTGGCCAACGCCGAGCGGGTGAACGGCTGAACGGATTGGTGCGCCGCGCTCGCCTTGCGGGAATGGACCAAGAGGGGAATCACCGTCGTTTTTGATTCGCCAATATGCCTGCGATCGCTCCCATCCGTCTCGGCGTCAATGTCGATCACGTCGCGACCGTGCGCAATGCGCGCGGCGGCCGGCATCCCGATCCGGTCAAGGCGGCCGAGATCGCGATTGCCGCCGGCGCCGACGGCATCACCGCGCATTTGCGCGAGGATCGCCGCCACATCGTCGATGACGACGTCGCGCGGTTGAAGGACCGCATCACCAGGCCCCTCAATCTGGAAATGGCGGCAACGCCGGAAATGGTGAGCATCGCGTGCAGGCTGCGCCCGCACTCCGCCTGCATTGTTCCCGAACGGCGGCAGGAACGCACCACCGAGGGCGGGCTCGATGCCGCCCGCGAGCGCGAGACGTTGCGCGCGGCGGTCGGCGAACTTGCCGCGGCGGGCATCCGGGTGGCGCTGTTTATCGCCGCCGAGCCGGAGCAGATCGAGGCGGCCGTCGCCATCGGTGCGCCGGTCATCGAGATTCACACCGGCGCCTGGTGCGACGCCGTGGCGGCCGGCAATGCGTCAGCAGGCGCCGCCGAATTCGAGCGCATCACGCGCGGTGCGGCCTTCGCCAAGAACGCGGGCCTCGAAATCCACGCCGGCCACGGCCTCGATTTCATAACCGGCGAAATGATCGCGACGCTTGATGAAATCGTCGAACTCAATATCGGTCATTTCCTCATCGGCGAGGCGGTCTTCGACGGCCTCGGCGCGGTTGTGCGCAAGATGCGCGCGGCAATGGATCGCGGCCGGCGCAAAATCGGAGCCAAGCCATGATCCTCGGCATCGGCTCCGACATCACCGACGTGCGCCGCATTGCCAAGGTGATCGAACGTCACGGCGAGCGTTTTCTCGATCGCGTCTTCACCCCGACCGAGCGCGCGCGCGCCGACAAGAGGCGCAACCGGGTCGAGACTTACGCCAAGCGCTTTGCCGCCAAGGAAGCCTGCGCCAAAGCGCTCGGCACCGGGCTGCGCGCCGGCGTCTGGTGGCGCGATATGGGCGTGGTCAACTTGCCGTCGGGACGGCCGACCCTCGAACTCAGGGGCGGCGCCGAACGGCGCCTCAACGCCATCACGCCGGCGGGCTACGAGGCGCGCATCAACCTCACCCTCACCGACGAAGGGCCCATGGCCCACGCCCTCGTCGTCATCTCCGCGATCGCCGTCGACGGCCGCTGAGTGCGGCGCCGGCGAGGCGGCCCCGCGCCGCGCAACAGCGGCGGCGCGCCGCGACGATGAAAATTCGTCATGCGCGCCAACCCGGCACTAAGCTCATGAGGTTCCCGGACAAAAGCGAACGGCCGGTTCCGCGGCGAAATCCCGGGCGCATTTGCGCGCCTCTGCCTCAGGGGTTACAAGGTCGCGGGGCGGAGCATCGGAACGGGACAATAGGCGGATGAGCGTGCAGAGCGGGACCAAACGGAAAGAGGGCGGAATCGCCGAGACGGTGCGCGTGGTGGTCCACGCCCTCATTATTGCCCTCGTCATCCGCACCTTTTTGTTTCAGCCCTTCAATATTCCTTCCGGCTCGATGATCCCGACGCTGCTCGTCGGCGATTATTTGTTCGTCTCCAAATATTCCTACGGCTATACCCATTACTCGTTGCCGTTCTCGCCGCCGCTGTTCTCGGGCCGCATTTTCGGCGGTCGGGTCAACCGCGGCGACGTGGTCGTGTTTCGGCTGCCGAAGGACGACACCACCGACTACATCAAGCGCGTCATCGGGCTCCCCGGCGATCGCATACAGATGATCGACGGCGTCCTCAACATCAACGGCGTGCCGGTCAAGCGTGAGCGGATCGCAGATTTCGTCACCGACGATGATGGCTCCGTCCAGCGCGTCAAACAGTATCGCGAGACGCTGCCGAACGGTGTCACCTACACCACGCTCGATCTCACCGACAACGGCTTCTTCGACAATACGCCGCTCTACGTAGTGCCGCCGGGCCATTATTTCATGATGGGCGACAACCGCGACAACTCGACCGACAGCCGCGTGCTCAGCCAAGTCGGCTACGTGCCCTACGAAAACATCATCGGCAAGGCGCAGATCATCTTCTTCTCGATCAGGGGCGACATCCACGCCTGGGAGATCTGGCGCTGGCCGTGGACGGTACGCTGGGGCCGTCTGTTTACGCTCGTGAGATGAGTCGCCGGCGCAAAGCCAAATCGGTTGCACCGCCGCCGCAACGGCCACCCGCTGGTGACCTCCTCGCCGCGCGGGTGGCGCCGTTTGCGCCGGCCGCAGCGGAGATATCCTCCGCCTCGGCAGCGCCGACCGAGAGGCAGGAGGAATTCCGCCGCCGCCGTCGCCGTGGCGATGGCTCGCTCGAGGACCGCATCGGCTACCGATTCGCCGACGCCGCCTTGCTCGATCGCGCGCTTTCGCATGTTTCCGCGCTCAAGGGCGCGCGCGACCGCGCCGGGAGCTATCAGCGACTTGAGTTCCTGGGCGACCACGTCCTCGGCCTGGTGATTTCCGACATGCTGTTCCGCGCCTTTCCCAAGGCCGATGAAGGCGAGCTGTCGCGCCGCCTCGCCGATCTGGTGCGCAAGGAAACCTGCGCCGAGATCGCGCGCGCCATCGATCTCGGTGCGGCGATCCGGCTCGGCGCCTCGGAAGTCAATGCCGGCGGCCGCACGCGGCCGGCGATCCTTGCCGATGTCTGCGAGGCGCTGATCGGCGCGGCCTATCTCGACGGCGGCTTTCCCGCCGCGAAGGCCCTCGTCGGACGGCTGTGGGAAGCGCGCATGCGCACCAAGGCGCCGCCGCTCCGCGATCCAAAAACGGTGCTGCAGGAATGGGCGCAGGCGCGCGGTCTGCCGACGCCGAGCTACCGGGAGATCGCGCGCTCCGGTCCCGCCCACGATCCGCAGTTTCGCGTCGCCGTGGAGCTTCCCCGCCTCGCTCCCGCCGAAGGCGGCGGACGCTCGAAGCGCGCCGCCGAGCAGGCCGCCGCCGCCGCCATGATCGAACGCGAGGGCGTCAAGCCCGAGCGGTTCGATGGCTGAGCCGGCCGAGCGCGTCACGAGGTGCGGCTTCGTGGCGCTGATCGGCGCGCCGAATGTCGGCAAGTCGACGCTTGTCAACGTGCTGGTCGGCTCCAAGGTGTCGATCGTCACGCCCAAGGTGCAGACCACGCGCATGCCCGTCCGCGGCATCGCCGTCGAAGGCCCGGCGCAACTCGTCTTCGTCGATACACCGGGCATTTTCGCGCCGCGCCGCCGGCTCGACCGCGCCATGGTGGGAAGCGCCTGGAGCGGCGCGCAGGATGCCGACATCGTCGCGCTCCTGATCGACTCGCGCCGCGGCGTTGAGCGCGATGATGGTATGATTCTGCGCGGCGTGGCCGATATCCGCGCGGCCAGAGCGCTGGTGCTCAATAAAGTTGATCTGGTTGCGAAGCCGGCGCTGCTCGCCTTGGCACAGACGCTGAATGAACGCGCGGCGTTCGCCGCAACCTTCATGATCTCGGCGCTGTCCGGCGACGGCGTCGCCGATCTCAAGAGCTGGTTCGCCGCTCATGTGCCGGCGGGGCCGTGGCTCTATCCGGGGGACGAGATTTCCGACGTGCCGTTGCGTCAGCTCGCCGCCGAGATCACGCGCGAAAAGCTCTTTCTGCGCCTGCGCCAGGAATTGCCGTACCAGTCGACGGTCGAGACCCAAGCCTGGAAGGAACTCAAGGACGGCTCCGTCCGCATCGAGCAGACGATCTATGTCGCGCGCGAAAGCCAGCGCAAGATCGTGCTCGGCAGGGGCGGCCAAACCATCAAGGCGATCGGTGCGGAGGCGCGTGCCGAGATCGCCGCGGCGATCGAGCAGCCGGTGCACCTGTTCCTGTTCGTCAAGGTGCGGGAGGGCTGGGAGGACGATCCGGAGCGTTACCGGGAGATGGGCCTGGAGTTTCCGCACGAGTAGCGTCATTCCGGGGCGCGGCTGCAGGCCGCGAGCCCGGAATCCATAGCCACCGGGTTTGTGGCTACATATTTTTTCAGTGCGAGTTTCGCGAAATTCGTGATTATGGATTCCCGGGTTCGGCCCTTTGGGCCTCCCGGAATGACGAACATGCAATGGACCGATGACGGCATCGTGCTCGGCGTCAAGCGCCACGGCGAGACCAGCGTCATTCTCGAATTGCTGACGCATGCGCGCGGCCGCCATCTCGGTCTCGTCCGCGGCGGCGCCGGCGCGCGGCTGCGCGCGGTGTTGCAGCCCGGCAATTCGCTGCGCGCGACTTGGCGGGCGCGGCTCGACGAGCATCTCGGCAATTATGCGGTCGAGGGCGTCAATCTGCGCGCGGCCGATTTTCTCGCGGCGGCGCACGCCCTCCACGGCGTCACGCATCTGGCGGCCTTGTGCCGGCTCCTTGCCGAGCGCGAGCCGCATGCGCGGGTCCATGGCGCGCTCGAAGCGATCCTCAATGCGCTCGGCGACGCTGCGGCGGCGGCGCCGATGGTGGCGCGCTTCGAGCTGGCGTTCCTCGCCGAGCTCGGCTTCGGGCTCGACCTTCGCTCCTGCGCCGCGACCGGCGCGATCGACGACCTTATCTACGTCTCGCCGCGTTCCGGCCGCGCCGTCTCGCGCGCGGCCGGCGAAGCCTACCGCGAGAAACTCATGCGGCTCCCCGCGTTCCTGCGCGCGGACGACGATCCGGTCTCCGCCGCAGATCTCGCCGACGCCTTCGCGCTGACCGGATTCTTTCTCGACCGACGCGCTTTTGCGCCGCGCGGACTCGCCTTGCCCGACGCGCGCGCGCGTTTCCTCGCGGCCGTTCTTGTTCGCAACGGCTAACCGCGCTACGGCTCTTGGCCGTGAACAAGAAACTGATTCCCCCCGATCCCGGCGACGTGCGGGAGATCGCGCTGCGCGAGGCGCTCGAGGAGCGCTATCTCGCCTATGCGCTCTCGACCATCATGCATCGCGCGCTGCCCGACGCACGCGACGGGCTCAAGCCGGTGCATCGCCGCATCCTCTACGGCATGCGGCTGTTGCATCTTGATCCCGCCGCGGCGTTCAAGAAATCGGCGAAGATCGTCGGCGACGTGATGGGCAACTTTCATCCGCACGGCGACCAGGCGATCTACGAGGCGCTGGTGCGCCTCGCCCAGGATTTCTCCTCGCGCTATCCGCTGGTCGACGGCCAGGGCAATTTCGGCAATATCGACGGCGATAATCCTGCGGCCATGCGCTACACCGAAGCGCGCATGACCGACGTCGCGCGTCTTCTGCTCGACGGCATTGATGAGGATGCGGTGGATTTCCGCCCGACCTACGACGGCGTCGCCCAGGAACCCGTCGTTCTGCCGGCGGCCTTTCCCAATCTGCTCGCCAACGGTTCGCAGGGAATCGCGGTCGGCATGGCCACGGCCATTCCGCCGCACAACGTCGCCGAACTGTGCGAGGCGGCGCTCAATCTCATCGAGCAGCCGAAGGCGCGCGTCCGCACGCTCATGAAATTCGTGCCCGGCCCCGATTTTCCGACCGGCGGCGTCATCGTCGATCCGCCGGAGACGATCGCCGAGGTCTACGCGAGCGGGCGCGGCGCGTTCCGCCTGCGCGCGCGCTGGAAGACGGAGGATACCGGACGCGGCACCTATCAGGTCGTGGTCACCGAAATTCCCTGGCAGGTGCAGAAGATGCGCCTCGTCGAGGCGATCGCCGGGCTGATTAACGAGAAGAAGCTACCGCTCGTCGCCGACATGCGCGACGAGTCCGCGGAAGACGTGCGCCTCGTGTTCGAGCCGCGCTCGCGCAGCGTCGATCCCGCGCTGATGATGGAGAGCTTGTTCAAGTTCACCGAACTGGAAAGCCGGGTTCCGCTCAACATGAACGTCCTCGTCCGCGGCCGCATTCCCAAGGTCGTCGGGCTCGCCGAAGCGCTGGGCGAATGGCTCGCTCACCGGCGCGACGTTTTGCTGCGCCGTTCCCGCCATCGGCTGCGCGAGATCGAGCATCGGCTGGAAGTGCTGGGCGGCTATCTCGTCGCCTATCTGAACCTCGACAAGGTCATTAAGATCATCCGCAAGGAGGATGAGCCGAAGCCGGTGCTGATGCGGAGCTTCCGGTTGTCTGAGATTCAGGCCGACGCCATCCTCAACATGCGGCTGCGCAATTTGCGCCGGCTCGAAGAGATCGAAATCCGCGCCGAGGACAAGGCGCTGCGCGCGGAAAAGCGCAAGGTCGAGGATTTGTTGCGCTCGGAGCCGGCGCAATGGAAGACCATTGCCGGCCAGATTCGCGAGGTGCGCGACAAGTTCGGCCCGAAAACGCCGCTCGGCAGGCGCCGCACCGGCTTTGCGCCGGCGCCGGCGCACGACGAGGCCGCGATCGAGGCGGCTTTGCTCGAGCGCGAACCGATCACGGTCGTGGTCTCCGAGAAGGGCTGGATTCGCGCCTTGCGCGGCCAGGTCGCCGACCTCTCCGGTCTCGCCTTCAAGACCGACGACGGCCTCAAGCTCGCGTTCTTCGCCGAGACGACGTCGAAGCTCCTCATCTTCGCCACCAACGGGCGCTGCTACACCATCGAAGCGGCCAAGCTGCCGGGCGGGCGCGGGCATGGCGAGCCGATCCGGCTGTTCATCGACCTCGAGCAAGAGGCCGACGTGGTCGCAGTGTTTCGCTTTCAGGGCGCGCGCAAGCTCGTGGTGGCGAGCCGGCAGGGCAGGGGATTCATCGTGCCCGAGGACGAGTGTCTCGCCATCACGCGCAAGGGCAAGCAGATCCTCAACGTGACGCCGCCTGATGCGGCGCGCGTGATCGCGCCGGTCGAGGGCGAACTTGCGGCGGCCATCGGCGAGAACCGCAAGATGCTGGTCTTCCCGCTCGATCAAGTGCCGGAGATGGCGCGCGGCCGCGGCGTGCGCCTGCAGCGCCACAAGGACGGCGGGCTCGCCGACATCAAGACCTTTGCGGCGGAAAAGGGTTTGAGCTGGACCGATTCGGCCGGCCGCGTCTTCACGCTGTCGCTCAAAGAACTCGCCGACTGGCGCGGCAACCGCGCCGATGCCGGTCGCCTCGCGCCCAAGGGTTTTCCCAGGAACAACAAGTTCGACGGTCGTTGAGCATCGCCAATTGCTGCGGCTTTGGCGCGGCCGTCCGGCAAGTCGCCGCCGCATTCGCTGCGTGGATTGATGAGGATGAGGTCGCCGCAAGGCGGTGCCGATGCGGCGGCTGCAACGATCGCGACGGCGCGTTCTCCCGCGGGCGCAGATACGCGCACCATGCGCTGGTCTATGGTTTCCTGCTCTGCGTCGCGTCGACGTCGGCCGCCGCGGTCTACGCCTACGCCTTCGGCCGGCCGGCGCCTTATCCGCCCCTCAGCCTTCCCGTGATCCTCGGCACGCTCGGCGGCGTGCTCATGCTGGTCGGGACGGCGTCATTGCTCGCAATCAAGCTCGCGGCGATCGCGCCCCCGTGGCGTCGA
>JASHRY010000186.1 GCA_030037105.1 Xanthobacteraceae bacterium | reverse complement strand
GAAATCACGGCACGATTGATAGCCCGCATCCTGGGCGGCACCGAAAGCGATCCGGCCGCCCGCATTCAGGCATTGCTGCTGATCTCCAGCCTGCTGGCCTTCCAATCTGGGCGCAGCATCTCCTTGCGCACCATGCACTGGTCGACAATCGGGTCCGAGGAGTTGGCGATAGTCTTGTCCAGCCTGGACGCACAGATCGACGCGATCGGCCGCAATCAATATTCATCGCCCAGCCGGACTGGCGGCAAGGAACCGGCTCACGTCCGCTCAAGCTCCGCGGCGAGCTTGGCATAGAGCGGATTGTCGCGCGCATAGACGTAGTCGAGCGCGGCGACCGAGACCGCTCCGGCGCCGTGCTCGCGCAGAAAGCTCGCCAGCGCATGCACGTGCTCGGGCGGACAGTGCAGCGTCAGCATGCCGGAGGAGGTCGGGCCGCCGAACGGCGCGGCGACTCCGAATTTTTCCCGCGCGAGGCCGAGCAACGTCTCGTTCATCCCGGCAAAGCGCGTGCGCACTTCGCGGTGGGCGTGGGCGCGCTTTTGCGCCGCGATGCGGTCGAGCAGAAGGCGCGCGGTCTCGCGCTTCGCGGCGTCCCAGGACGCCGCGCGGGCGGCGACCAAGTTGGCCTGCGAGCGCAGGATCACCCCGTCCTCGATCACCTTGAGGCCGTTGGCGGCGAGCGTGGCGCCGGTCGTGGTGATATCGACGATCAGCTCGGCAATGCCGGCCGCGGGTGCGCCCTCGGTCGCCCCCGCGCTGTCCACGATGCGGTAATCGACGACGCCGTGCTCGGCAAAGAAGCCGCGCGTGAGATTGGCGTATTTGGTGGCGAGCCGCATCTTGCGTTCGTGCTTGAGGCGGAAGGCGGTCGCAACGTCGTCGATATCGGCCATGCTGCGCACGTCGATCCACGCCTGCGGCACCGCGACGACGACATTGGCGAAACCGAAACCGAGCCGGTCGATGAACACGACGCGCCGCTCGGTGTCCGGGATCATCTCGCGCAACAGGTCTTCGCCGGTGACGCCGAGATGGACCGCGCCTTGGCCGAGTTGCATCGTGATTTCCGCGGCCGAGAGATAGGCGATCTCGATCCCGTCGAAGCCGGCGATGGCGCCGCGATAGTCACGGGCGCCGCGCGGCTTGACCAGTTCGAGTCCCGAGCGCGCGAAGAAGCTTTCCGCGTTCTGCTGCAGGCGGCCCTTCGACGGCACGGCGAGGACGAGCGGCGCGCTCATGGTGCGCCTCCGCAAAGAGCCAATTCCTCGATCGAGGCGGCGAAACCGACGGCGGGGATCGGCTCGCGCGCGCCGAGCCGCGCCAGGAGGGCGTCATAGCGGCCACCGGCGAGGAGCGGGCCCTTGGCGCGGGCATCGTGCAGTTCGAACACGAAACCGGTGTAATAGTCGAAGCCGCGTCCGAACGCGGTCGCGAACCGGATGGCGCGCACGTCGACGCCGCGCGCGGCGAGAAAGCCGGTGCGCGTCTCCAGGAAATCGAGCGCCGGCTCCAGCGCGATGTTGGCGTCGGCGGCGAGCGCGCGCAATTCGCCGACGGCTTCGTCGGGATCGCCGCGCACGGCGAGGAAGCGTTCGATCAGCGCCCGGGTTTCGCGCGGCAGCCGCGTTCCGGCGCCGAGCGCGGCCTGTTCGAGAAAGCGCTCCGCGATCTCGGCCACGGAGCGTCCGCCGACCGCGGCGATGCCGGCGATGGACAGAAGGTCGGTGACGAGCTGGTGCGCCGCCTTGGGATCGGAGCCGGCGAGCGCGGCGAGCACGCCTTGATATTCCGGAGGGCCGCCGGCGGCGGGCGCCAGCCGATCGAGATCGTGCGCCAGCGACCATTTCCGGTTGAAATCCTTGATCAGGCGGCGCTTCCAGGCCGGCGCGAGATCGAGCGCGGCAACGAAAGCGGAAAACAGCCCGATATCGCCGACGTGGATTTCCGGCGCGGCCAATCCGAAATGCGCGGTCGCTTCAAGCCCGAGCGCCAGCATTTCGGCGTCGGCCGCCGCCTTGTCCTGCCGGCCGAAGGATTCGATGCCGGCCTGCAGAAACTCGGCGGCCAATCCCTCGCGGTGACGAAAGACCGCCCCAAGATAGCAGAAGCCGGCCGGCCGGCCCGCCGCCGGCGATTGCAGATAGGCCCGCGAGACCGGAATGGTGAGATCGGGTCGCAGGCACAATTCGCGGCCGTCGGGATCGCTGGTGAGGAACATGCGCCGGCGAATGTCCTCGCCGGAGAGGTCGAGGAACGGCTCCGCAGGTTGCAGGATCGGCGGCTCGATCTGCGCGTAGCCGGCGCGCACATAAGAGGCGACGAGCATTTGCGCGCGCTGGTCCGGCGGGTTGATGGCCAAGCTCGACATGTCGTTCATAATCCCACGCCGGCGCGGTCGGTTTGTCCCTTCATGGGCAATGGAAGCTCATGCGCAATGGAAGCGCTGTTTCGGCGGCCCTTTAGCACGGTTGGGTGCATGTTTCGACGACGATCCGCGCGCGCCGTTAATGCTTTCAATCGTTCTTGCGCGGTCATCCTCGCGGTTAACTTTGGCTCGCGAGCGAACGCGCGAAGCAATGCCTTTCAGTTCCCATGCGAAATCCGGTTGATCCGTTCGGTCTTCATTTTTGGGTGCCGCGAAGCGGCGAACGTGGATGCGTCGGTCCCGGTCGGGGAAAGTCAATTTTGGTCTTGCTTTTTGTAATGTTATAACATTACATCCAAGTCGTCGTCGGCTTGGCCTCAGGCCGATGGCCGCGTTCGAGGGAGCGGGGGGCGGCCCCATGGGTTGGGTTTATCGGCGCCGGCGGTTTGGCGGTTGCCTGGCGCTCGCCGCGCTCGCTCTGCAACTGGTCCTGACCTTCGGGCACGTCCATCTCGACGGCGTTCATCGCCTCCCTCCCGCCGCTCTCGCTGGCGCGGCGGCGCAGGTCTCGCAATCGGCTCCAGTGCCGCATCCCGGCGCCGACGCGGACGGTTATTGCGCGATCTGCGCCACGATCTATCTCGCCGCGACGACGTTCTTGCCGCAGCCGCCGCAGCTCCCGCCGCCGTTCGTCGCTCGATCGATCGCGCATTTCGATCAAGGCGCGATCGGCTTCATCGCGCCGCGGCGCACTCTGTTCCAATCGCGCGCTCCGCCGCTCGCCTGATCTGCGGTCGTTGCTGATCCACGGCATTGCCGCGCTTTCGCTTCGCTTGAATGCGGCATCCCGGTCATGTGTCGCGACAGCACAAATCTCCAGCGGTTGTTTTCCACTCTTTGCAGAAATGAGGGCGGAGCGTCATGCCCGTTCGTGCTCGCCGCGCGGCGCGCAGCCATGTCCTGGCTGGCTTGGCCGTGCTCGCGCTGATGGCTCCTGGCGGAGCGGCGCTGGCGCAAACGCAGCTTCCCGAGGTCGTCGTCATCGCGCCACGACAAAAGTCGAAGCCGCGCCGGGCCCACGCCCGCGTTACGCCTACGCTGAGGCCGACGACGCCCACGGCGGCGAGCGCCGCCGTCGCCAAGAGCGCCGCCATCGCCAAGAGCGCCGCCTTCGATCAGGCACGCGGCGCCCTCTACACCACCATCGGCACGGCTTCCGACACGATCGGCCACGACACCATCGACGTGCTGCCGCAAGGCGACGCCGCGCCGGTCGAGAAGGTGCTGCTGCAGGCGCCCGGCGTCTCGCAGGATTCCGCCGCCAGCGGCCTCCTCCATGTCCGCAACGACCACGCCAACGTGCAATATCGGATCAACGGGGTGATGCTCCCCGACGGCGTCACCGGCTTCGGCAGCATTTTTGAAACCGGGCTGATCGGCACCATGTCGCTGGTCACCGGCGCACTGCCGGCCGAATTCGGGCTGCGCACCGTCGGCCTCGTCGACATCACGACCCGCACCGACGTCTTCAACAACAGCGGCAGCATTGGCTTCTATGGCGGCAGCCACGGAACGATTACGCCGTCCATTGAATACGGCGGCACTTTCGGCAGTACCTGTCCGTCGCCGAACGCGCCGGTCGCGGAAAAAGCGCCGCCGTTGTCCGCGACCGGGGACTGCTTTCCGGGCGTCCAATATTTCTTCACCGGCCGCTACCTGCAGACCGACGTGGGAATCGAGAATCCCACCCCCGCGTACAACGCCATCCACGACTTCTCCCAGCAGGAAAAAGGCTTTGCCTATATGTCGGCCTTCATCGACCCGACGACGCGGCTGAGCCTCATCGCCGGAACCGCGGTCAGCGCGTTCCAGATTCCCAACGTTCCCGGCCAGCCGGTCGGGCAGATGGGAAATCCTCCGGTCGGCAGCGCGTTCGGAATAAGCTCTTTCAATTCCGCGCTGCTCAACGAGAACCAGATCGAGGACACCCAATACGCCGTCCTGGCGCTGCAGAAGTCGGTCAACGGCTTCGACGGGCAATTGTCCTACTTCACCCGCTACAATTATCTGCACTTCACGCCGGACCCGGTCGGCGACCTGCTGCTGAACGGCGTCGCCTCGGACATCAGTCGCGAGTCCTATACCAACGGCATCCAGGCCGACGGCTCGTATCAGATCAACCCGGCGCATACGCTGCGCACCGGCTTCACCGTCAGCGCCGAGCAGGCCTTTGTCGGCAATTCGTCGCTGGTCGAGCCCTGCGTGATCTGCGACGGCTCCGACAACGGTGCGCCGGAGACGATCGTCGACAACGCCGCGAAGCTCGGCTGGCTTCTGGGCGCCTACATCCAGGACGAGTGGAAGCTGACCGACAAGCTCACGATCAATGCCGGCCTGCGCTTCGATCAGATGTACGAATTCGTCAACGCCAACCAGCTCAGCCCGCGCCTCAGCTTCACCTACAAGCCGTTCGCCGACACGACCTTCCACGCCGGCTACGCGCGCTATTTCACGCCGCCGGTGCTGGTCGAGGCGGCGCCGGTCAACATCGCCTTGTTCAACGCCACGACCGGGGCGCCGCCCGCCGGCCAAGCCAACGATCCGGTGCTGCCGGAACGCTCGCATTATTTCGACGCCGGCGTCGATCAGAAAATCCCGTTCGGGTGCGGCGCGCCAGCGGCGAAGGACTGCACCACTCCCGATCTCGGAGTCGACGCTTATTACAAGATCGCGACTGATCTCCTCGACAACGGGCAGTTCGGCCAGGCGCTGGTCCTGAGCGCTTTCAATTACGCCAAGGGAATCAATGAAGGCATCGAGTTCAGCGCGAATTTCCACAGCGGCAATTTCCAGGCCTACGGCAACCTCGCCGTCGCTCAGCAGAAAGCCACCGACGTGGTGTCGAACCAGTACCTGTTCGACAACACCACGCCGCTTCCAGATCTCGGCGGCCTGACCGAGTTCCAGTACATCCAGACGCACTGGATCTACACGGACCACAATCAGTTCGTGACCGCCTCGGCCGGTGCCGCCTATGAGTTCTGCGGCCGGCCGGCATACGCCGGAGAGGGCTTGAGCCTGTCGGCGGACGGCTTTTCCTGGTGCGGGACGCGGCTCAGCGCCGACATGATCTTCGGCAGCGGCCTGCGCAACGGCGACGCCAACATCAGCACCGTGCCGCCCTACGCGCAGTTCAACATCGGCATCGCCCGCGAATTCCTGCTGCCCAACGATCCGAAGCCGGTCACGATCCGCTTCGACGTCGTGAACCTTTTCGACACCGTCTACCTCATCCGCGACGGCACCGGCATCGGCGTGTTCGCGCCGCAGTACGGCCCGCGCCGCGGCTTCTTCGTCGGCGTGTCGAAAAAGCTATGACCGACGAAGCCATTGGATCAACGGGACGGATGAATGTCGGGGAAAAGCATGAATAAACTGATATTCGCATGTCTTGTTTTCTGCTTCGCCGCGGGTCTCCAAACAAATGCCGTCGCGACGAACTATCATGAGTACCGGAAATCGGACACGTCTTGCCCGACCGGCAAGAAAGCATGCCGATGTGCCGACAGTCCTGCGACGCAGTCGCGCTGCTGCTTTGTCGAGCAAAAGTGCGGTTGCATCGGCTACGTTCCGAGTTGTCGATAGGGATGTGTTGCGGCCGGGCCTCGATCTGCCGCGCGTCCCGATCGTAGCGCTTGTCAGCGGCCGATGTTTGCACGTCAGCGCCATTCCTGGTGCGTGGCGATACCGGCCTCCATCGCCATTGCGCAAGGCGCGGTCGAGGCGGAGGTTACGTTAGCCATTGTAGCTAGGCTATGTAATATTATAACATTGGCCTCGGGCACTGTCGGCAATCCCATGCTTACGCATTCCGACGTTCCCTACGATACGCGTGTTGCAGGTGTCGTCGGCTCCGCCAGCGACGCAACGCCGCGTCGGAATTTTGCTGTCTGGCTCCTGTGCTCGGCCGTCCTGCATGGACTTGTCCTGCTGCTGTTCTTCTTGACCGTTGAACCTCAAAGCGGCTCTTATTTCTTTCCCGTGGATATCGTGGTGCTCGCCGATCGGAGCGTCGGCCCCCCGCAGCCGGACACGGCATCCGAGCCTCGGCAAAAGGGGGGACAACCTTCAACGCCGGCCGCGGAGCCGGTCGGCGTCTCGCCGGCCAAGGCGCATCCGGACGACCTCGACATAAAATTGCATGCGCTTGCGAAGCTGCGGCAGCCAAGCGTGGATACCCATCTGGCGGAAAAAGATATCGGCTTGTCGCGCCGGTCGGCCATGAGCAACGACGCCGCGAGCGCTTCCTTTGCGATCTATGCCGTGAGGGACTTCATCCGCTCGCAAGTTGAGCGGCGTTGGAGTCTCGATCTGCCGACTTTGGACAACAGCAATTATTCCGTACTGATCCGCGTGGAGATGACAAAAGCAGGGGTCGTCACCAAGGCTGAAATCGCGGACATCGCCCGTTTCAACTCCGACACGACGTATCGTGCAATCGCATTGAGCGCGCGCAACGCCGTGTTGCTGTCCTCGCCGTTCGCTTTGCCTCCCGGGCCCTACAGCGACGTGATGGATTTTACCCTCAGCCTCAACACCAAAGAGGCGATGCGATAGCTATTGCCCGACCGCCTCCGGTAGATCCCTGGCGACTCGAAAACCGGTCAGGCTGGAATAGTCGTATTCTCCGCCGTCGGTGACACTGCCGCTGCGGCTCGCCGAGCGCACGAAAACCGGCAAATTGTTCCAAGACCCGCCGCGGATCACATGCCTGGCGCAGGTCTTCTCGGTCCACGCACTGCCGTCATTTGGCGCGCCCTTATAGGTGATGTGCCAGCAATCCGCGGTCCATTGCCAGGCGTTTCCCAGCATGCCGTAGAGGCCGAAAGGGTTGGGTGCAAAGCTGTCAACGTCGGCCAGCAATCTGTTGTCCCATTTGCTGCCGCATCCGTTGCAGTTCGCCTTGTTGACGCCGATTGCATCGCCCCACCAGCGTGCCGTTTTGGTGCCGGCGCGGGCCGCATATTCCCACTCGGCCTCGCTGGGGAGGCGGTAAGGGCCCTTGTCTTGCGCCAGTTCCGGGCGCAGGCGCCGCACCTTGGCGTTGAGCCAGGCGATATAGGCGTCGGCGTCGCGCCAATCGAGGCAGACCGCCGGCCATTTTGGCGGTTCCTCATATTCCGGCGCATAGGGCGGTCCCCCGGTCCGTGAACGCCATCCCATGCCGAGGGTCGCGTTGCAGGCGATCGGCTGATAACGCGTCTGCTTGAGAAAGACGAGAAACTGCGTGCTGGTGATGTCGTATTTGCCCAACGCGAAGGCCTTGATCGAGACTACGTGTTGCGGACCCTCGGAATCGAAGCGGCCCGGCTCGCTTGCCGGACTGCCCATCACAAATTTTCCTGCCGGAATGCCCACCATCTCCGGGCAGTCGGGACATTCTCGAAATTCGCGATCCTTGCGCTCCAGCGCATGGCCCGGGCTTGCTGCCGTCAGCGCCAGCATCGCGAGCAGGATTCGGGCGTAAAGCCCGCAGCGGGACCATGCGGCGATGCGCCGAGCCGTCATGAGGAAGGCTGATCTTGCTGCAATCCGTGCCGCGCCAGCACCTCGCGCACCGCCTCGACCAGTTTTTCTTCGGCAACGGCGAACTGCGCCGGTCGGCTCTCGCGCCATTCCCGGTGCGAGGCGATGGCGGCGGCGGCCTTGGCGCCTTCGATCAAATCCTTGATTTGTATTTCGCCGCGCGCTTTCTCCTCGCCGCCCTGGATGACGACGCAGGGTGCGTTGCGCTTGTCGGCGTATTTGAGCTGCGCCGCCATGCGGCCGCCGCCGAGATAAAGCTCGGCGCGGATTTTGGCCGCGCGCAATCTGCCGACCATGGCCTGGTAATCGGCGAGGCGGTCCCGGTCGAACACGGTGACGACGACCGGGCCGGGGCCGGGCCTCGCATCGATCTTGCCGAGATATTGGAGCGCGGCGGCGAGCCGCGACACGCCGATGGAGAAGCCGGTCGCGGGCACGCTCTCGCCGCGGAAGCGCGCGATCAGCCCGTCATAGCGCCCGCCGCCGCCGACCGAGCCGAAGCGCGGCGATCCGTCCTTGCCGTCGGTCGGGAACGTCAATTCCACCTCGAACACCGGGCCGGTGTAATATTCGAGGCCACGCACGACAGAGGGGTCGATCAGTACGCGTCCATCGCAATAGCCGGATGCTTGGATCAGCGTGGCGATTTCCTTTAGCTCGTTGACGCCTTCCCGGCCGGTCGGCCCCAGTTCGACACGGCTCACCAGCCACTCAATGGCTTCATCCGTCTGAAACTCGGGGCGATCTATCGTATCCTTTTGATAAGTTGATTTAACAGATGAGAACCCGAGATAGCGCATGACGTTATCAGCTTGAGCTGAATTTAGACCTGCGCCTTTCGTAAAATCGCCGCTCTCGTCTTTTCTTCCAGTTGTCAGAAGTTGAAAGACGGCCGTCGGGCCGAGACGATCAAGTTTATCCACGGCGCGCAGGGTCGTCATTCGGTGGGTCTCGTCGATCGCGCCGCCGACGCGCAACGATTCAAGAAGTCCGTCCAACAGCTTCCGGCTGCCCACCTTCACCACATAGCTTCCGCGCGGAACGTCGAGCGCCTCCATCGTGTCCGCGGCCATCATGCACATCTCGGCGTCGGCCGCGGGCGAGGACGAGCCCACCGTGTCGGCGTCGAACTGCATGAACTGGCGGAAGCGTCCCGGTCCCGGCTTCTCGTTGCGGAACACCCAGCCGAAGCGGTAGCTGCGATAGGGCTTGGGCAGCGCGTCGAAATTCTCCGCCACGTAGCGCGCGAGCGGCGCGGTCAGATCATAGCGCAGCGACAGCCATTGCTCGTCGTCATCCTGAAACGAGAACACGCCCTCGTTCGGCCGCTCCTCGTCGGGCAAGAACTTGCCGAGCGCATCGGTATATTCGATCGCCGGCGTCTCCACCGGCTCGAAGCCGTAGCGCTCATAGACCGCACGGATTTTCTCGATCATGGTCCGCGTCGCCGCGATCTCCGCCGGCCCGCGGTCGGCGAGCCCGCGCGGCAGCCGGGCCCTGAGCTTGTTGGCTTCTTTGGTCTTGTCGGCCATTTGCCGACCTCGGCGCAGCGAGTTTGAGAGGACGGCGCGGTGGTAGCAGCCGCGCCGGGGAGCGGCAAGCCGATCGCGATTTTCCTCTGTTTCGGCCGGGCTTGTCGCCGCCGTCGGCGTCTTCCATGTTGCAGCGGTGAGAAGGCGGCGAACCGGCATTGAAGCCGGGCACGACGATGGAGAAAATCCGATGCCGACTGCGACAGCTCCCATCCCCAACGACCTGGAAGCGTTCTGGCTGCCGTTCACGCCGAACCGCGCCTTCAGGCGCGCGCCGCGGCTCGTCGCCCACGCCAAGGACATGCACTATGTCACGCCCGACGGCCGCGCCGTGCTCGACGGCATTGCCGGGCTGTGGTGCTGCAATGCCGGCCATAACCGCGATCCGATCGTCACCGCCATAAAGCGCCAGGCGGCGGAGCTCGACTACGCCCCGGCTTTCCAGTTCGCCCATCCCAAATCCTTCGAGCTGGCGAGCCGGCTTGCCGCGCTGGCGCCGGCCGACCTCAACCGCGTGTTCTT
>JASHRY010000185.1 GCA_030037105.1 Xanthobacteraceae bacterium | reverse complement strand
CATCTTCTCGGTATGGTCGCGCGTTGCTTCGGCTTCGATCACCACGGTCTCGCCGGGCGCCGCAAGGCCGGCCAGGAGCACCGCCGACTTGACCTGCGCGGAGGGAACCAGCGGCTCGAACACGATGGGGATGGGATCGCGCGCGCCGGCAAGCGTCAGCGGTAGGCGGCCGTCCGTCGCAGCGAGCGGCCGCGCGCCGATTCGTTGCAGCGGATCGAGCACCCGCCGCATCGGGCGCCGCCGCAACGACGCATCGCCGTCGAATGTCGCGGTGATCGGGCAGCCGGCGACGGCGCCGAGCATGAGCCGGCATCCGGTTCCGGCATTGCCGAAATCGAGTGCGGCGGCGGGTTCGGCAAAGCCGCCGACGCCGACGCCGCGAATTCGCCACTCGCCCGCATCGCGCCGCTCCACTGAAGCGCCAAGAGTCCGCACCGCCCTGGCGGTATTGAGGACATCCTCACCTTCGAGCAATCCGCTGATCGGGGTCTCGCCGACCGCGAGCGCGCCGAGAATGAGCGCCCGATGCGAGATCGACTTGTCGCCAGGCACGCGCACGCGGCCTTTAAGGGGGCCGTGACGGCGGGCGACAAGCGGAGCAGGGTCGGCGTGCATGGGAAAAATCCAACGCGCGTCCTCTATCACAGGCTATTGACAGGGACAGCGCGACTAGCCAAGTGAAGCTGCCAAATTGAAGGATTTTGGCTGTGGCGAAACCCGAACTCGGCACCAAGCGCGTCTGTCCCGACACCGGACGCAAGTTCTACGACCTCAACAAGGATCCGGTCATCTCGCCCTACACCGGCAAGGTCGTGCCGGTGGAAACGCCGACGGCGCGGGCGCGGCCCGAGCAGGCGCCGGCGCCCCTGGCGCACAACGTCGCCCCGGTGGAGGAAGTCGCCGCGCCCGAGCCGCAGGAGGCCGAACTCGTCTCGCTCGAAGAAGCCGATGCCGAGGCTCAGGGCGCCAAAAAGCCGGCCGAGACCACTGAGCCGGACCTCGAAGAGGAGGTCGAGATGGACGAAACCCTCGACGACGCCGCCTTCATCGAGGAGCAGGAGGAAGAGGACGCCGACGTCACCGATATCATCGGCGGCGATATCGAAGACGAGGAAGAAGGGTGAAATCGGATGACAGATGTCGGATGACGGAGGACAGAGGCGCAATTCCCTGTCATCTGCCATCTGATCTTTGCCATCTGTTGTCCGAATTTTCGCAAGGGGCCATAGCTCAGTTGGGAGAGCGCTTGAATGGCATTCAAGAGGTCGGGGGTTCGACTCCCCCTGGCTCCACCAGTTAAGTATATTTTCCTCAATCATATATTGCCCGTCCCGCTGGCGCACGGCCTTGGCGGCATTGCTTCCGTGCGGCAAGGCTGCCGAGCGGCAAGCCGCCGCAACGAGCGGTCAACGGATGGCAATGAGCGACTTGGTCAGCCCTGCCCAGCGCTCGCGTTCGATGACAGCATCCGGGAATAAGGTGCCCATCGCTTTCGCATCGAGCAGCCGCGCGTCGTCGAGGACTTCACGCGCCTGCGCGTAGGATCGCGCGCGCGGATAGTAACCGCATGCGCGGCATTGAACTATTGTTGCGCGCCACGGGTCGGGCAACCAGTGGATAAAAGGTGTGCGCAAGTGTGGTTCGATAGGGAACCAATAGCATGGCGTCTGCACGAAGTATCGCGGAGCAAGCCTGCGAACCTCGTTCGCCATTCTGCACTGGTCGCGCCACAGTCCGACGTGTTCGATGACGGAGTTCGAATGCACCAAGTCAAACGCGCAGTCGTCCAAATGGCTAAGATCGCGCGCGTCGCCGATCATGCTGGAAAACCGCTCATCGGGGACCGGTGCATCCACTAGGTTGACAAGCGTGATGTGGATTGCTCTGCCTTGCCAAAGCGGTTCAAGAAATCGCCAGTAAGCGATCCAACCGCCGACATCAAGTATCCGGCAGGTCCCTTGCTGCGCAAGAATTTCGTCGACGACAAGGAGCAGCCGCTTCAGGCGTGCTTGGCGGAAGCGATTAGCGTAGCAGGCTGCTTCCCGTTCGTCCTTCACCAGGGTATCGGACTGAATCATCGACAGTGGCTTTGTCCACCAAAGCAGACGGGGCATTTCTATCGTAAACATCGAGGTGGGTCTTCGAGACATGGAATTATAGTGAACGTGATGACGCGACGATGGGGCGCACTACATTTCGAGTGCGGCCTGATCGCGTGCCGCGGCTGCACAAGTCGAGGGCTCGGACGAGTAAGGGAAGCGGGGAGGGAATGCGGGTAATGGAGCCTGTGCACACCTCAGGCTATGTCCACATTCCTCATTTGCGCAAGAAACTCAAACTGCTCTACGGCTACCACTCTCTTATCGACGTGCAGTACAAGCTCGCTCAAGCGCTGGGAGTCGCGCCCTCGACGCTCGCGACGTGGCTTAACGGCACCCAATTTAAGGATGACCGCACCTGGCGCCGCTCAATCCGGACGGTGGCGGCGGTATATGGCTCCACCAGCTTTCACTCGCAGCGCAAGCTACGGCCTGACAAGATAGACACGGCAAGCGAGGGCGGACACGCTGGCGGTTTTCATATTGCCGATGTTGGCCTGAACGAGTTTTCCTCGCCGATTGAGCGCCGGATCATGACAATCACCCTAACTTGACGCGCGAATCGGTGCACTTCATATGAGTCATGGGCATGGAGTCGCCCTAGCCTGCCGAACGGCTGATGACTCCTACCACGGATGACGGCGGTGGGAGCGGTCCCAACCCGTCGGGAAGTAGGTTTTTGTCACCGCGGGCGGCGGTGGGCCGGCGACTCTGTTCGCTGTTCCGTCAAACACAGGCGGGACCGCGCGACGGCCACTGCTGCTTCAGGAGCCGGTCTGCCATGTCCGAGCGGCAGCGAATTTCCGGTCAGCGCCAACCTTTCGCCGCCGGCGGAAATCAGCCCTTTCATATCACCGACGGCGAGATCAATTTTCTCTGGTCTTTCATCCAGGGCAGCATTGCGATCGCCGAGACGTGGAACGGACTGATGCGCAGTTATGGCTTCTGCGCGCGGCACGCTTGGATACACATGAGTGTCGAGCTATCGTTCCGGGACCAATATCTGTTGGGCCCGACGATTCTTTACGCCGAGCTGATCGATAAATCCGTTCGCGCGATAAGCGCATCGCGCACCACCGGCTTGCAGCCGATGATACGTCGGCTGCGGGCCGCCGGGCCGTGTCTGCTTTGCGCGCTGAACGTCAAGGACGCATCCGCCGGCGCCTGCCCGCAGGCGCGGCTGGATCGGGGACGCGATACGGGGCCGCTGCGGAATTTCGCCGGCAAGTTGGAACCCCTGTGGCGCAGTTCTCTTTGTCCGGGCTGCGCGGGCGCGTCCGGTGAAGGAATCTCCGCAAATCGCTGCCGTCAACACTTGCTCGCGGCGATGCAGGCGCGCATTCCTATCGATATATCCGCGCAAAAGGACATGTTGCGTGACCTGTCCGATCGCGTGGGACGTTATCAGAAGTCCTTTTTGGCCGGCGGCGGCGAAGCGGCCGACCAGGATCGCGCGGCGTTGATCACCGCGATCGGCTGGTGCAGCGGATGGCAACCGCTGCTGGCCCAGCTTTCGTGAGCGGGACGTCGCGAACGTGCCGTGTGCGGCCCTATCTCACATCGCGAGCATGGAACGCGGCCATGACCATTGCGAAGCGCATGAGCCTTTGGCTGCGGGAATTTGGCGGCGCCTATTGCGACAATTGCCTTGCCGCGGAGCTCAAGCTGTCCCGGCCGCAAGAGGCCGGCCGCGTCGCCAGAGCGCTTTCCAAGACGGCCAATTTCTACCGCGAGCGGGGAATCTGTTCGCTCTGCGGCGCGGAGAAGAAGGTCACGACCGCACTCTAAGGCATTTGGTTCGCAGCGGTTCTGAAAACCGAATATCAGACGCGAGAGCCCGCCCGCCATGCTATGCTATCGGGCTTACGGGCGGCACGCGGGGGTGTGAGAATGCCTGGACGATGGATCGGCGCAGCCTTGATTGCAGGCC
Organism: Xanthobacteraceae bacterium; assembly: GCA_030037105.1. Next base: position 4,770 of record JASHRY010000185.1, on the reverse strand, counting down.
TCGCCATGGGGGTGGCCGGTCCGGCATTGGCGCAGCAGCGTCAGGTGCCTCAGCAGCAACCCTCGATCGTGAATGACGAGGACGACGATCAGACGCCGGCCAACCCGCCGCCGCAGCCGGCAAAGCCGGCGCGGTCGCGCATGCAGACGGCCGCGCCCGCGCTTGAGCCCGATCCGAATCTTGATACGGAAGATCAGCTTGCACCTTCGCAAGTTCAGCAGCCGATGCCGGCCGCCGTGCCGACGCCGACCCGCGGCACGGGCGGCGCGGGCCGGGCTACCCGAGCGACGGCGCGCGCGACCGATGCCGCGAAGCGAGGTCGTGCAGCGGGCAAGCCATCGCGGTCTCTGCGCACCTATGTTGTTGCCTGCAGCGGCGTGTTCGGAAAAGACTCAAGTCACGCCAAGCTCGCCGCAGCCTTCGCGGCGAAGAATATCGCCTATACCCAGGTCGACACCGCTTCCGGCAGCAAGGTGATGGCCTCGGTCCTGTTCGCGAAGGATCCGAAACGGCGCCTCGAAGTGTGGTGGTCGAAATCCGAGAGCCGCAGCGACACGCATCTCATCGTGATCAACGGCCGATCGAGCTGGACCGCGCCCGGCGCGCTGCGCCTTGGCCTCACCCTCGCAGACGTGGAAAAGCTCAACCACAAGCCGTTCAAACTCTCAGGCTTCAACAAGGACAATATTGCCACTTTGACCGACTGGAACGGCGGCGAGCTCGCCGCGCCGCCCGGCGGCTGCAAGGTCGGCATCAGCTTGCGCCTCGCTCCGACAACCTCCGCGGCCGCGATCAGCGGCTTGCCCGCCGATCGTGAATTCACCTCCGCCGACGCCGCCATGCGCGCCGCCAATCCAACCGTCAGCGAGATTCTGGTGGCGTATTAGAGGATCCGAAAATTGGGAACCGGTTTTCTGAAGATCATGCTCCACCAAAATGCATGATCTGGAAATGTGGGAACCGGTCTTCCGCGAAAGGATACGCCGCGCGCAACCGGTCCGTTCGGGCTATTGCTGCGGCTTTGACGCCCCGGCTGCGCCTGGGGGCACGCCCTGCGGTCCATGCTCATATTGATTGCGCAGGGTCCGCACGTCGCGCGCCATTTCCAGGCAGGTCAACAACTCGGTGTAGCTCGATTCCCCGCCCATCCGCGATTCGTTCACGCAAGCGTGCCTGTCGGCGGCTGAAAAACTCGACCATTGCCTGACGAGCACGTCACGGATGGCGTGCTCGCTGTCGAGGCAATTCTTCTTCTCTTGGGCGATGGCGGGATCGTGGAATGTGACGCCGCCCTGCTGAGCGATGCCTGCGCAGACCTGTTCCACGTTGAGTTCCGGAACGCTGTCGGCAACCGGCAACATCACGTGCGCGCCAAGCGCCAGCACCGCGGGCAAAATCATGACCGAGCTCCCAGCTCGCTGAGCCGCTTCGGCTCTATAACACTTCAGCCGGGCGGAAACTGCAAGCGGTTCGGCGCTTGCGGCAAAATAATGGAGGGAAAGGCACGTGGTCGCAGGCTTGCGCAAAGCCGAGCTTCCCGAGCAGGGCCTGGGCCGAGCTTGCCCCTCCCGGACGCCTCGGCGCGGGATCCGGGCGGGAGACCGCTCCCGCCCCGCAAGTGCGGGGCAGGCTTTTTCCTGGACGCGCTTTAGCGCGGGAGCGCTTGTACCGCGATGCCGGTATTAGCATCGATCACCAGGATGCGATCGGGCTCGTAGACGTAACGATAGGCGGGAACCGGTGCGACCACGCTCGCGCCAACCACGGGCTGGGCGACGACGGCCGGCCCCGGGACCACGTCGTAGAGCGGCGCCGGATAGGTCGATGCGGACACCGGCGGAGCCGGCACCACTTCCGTATAAGCCGGTTGCGTGATGGCGGCGACGGCCGGAGTCACCGCCGGCACCGTAGCAAACACCGCAGGCGCGGGAATGACGCGTTCTCTCACGGTGGTGCGCGTCGTCACGCGGCGCATCGTTCGCGATCTCGCAAAATGGCGCCTTGCGGTTCGGGGCCGCGCAGCAGTGGTCTGCACGGTCCGTACCGTCTCGACCGTGTCGAGGGGAGCGGTCACGACCGGTTCCTGCGCGATGGTCAGAGAATCAGGCTCCTGGGCGATCACCGTCTGCGCATTAGCGGCGGACGTGCCGGCGACGAGCGCAAGACCAAGCGCAGCGTAGAAGATGTGGTCTCTCATGACAAACTCCATGCATTTATTTATTTGCGCGTCGGGTCCTTGGATCCGAGCCTAGGCCCAACGCACGGTCGCGCCCCGCGTTCCTGTGCCGGAATTGTCGCAGTTGCATGCGCTGGAACATGATCTTTTCGGGAAACGGTTCCCACTTTTCCGGATCACACTCTATGTTCCCGCGCCGCAAAGCCGACGCCGCTTTACCGTGGCAGAGCCATGTTTCGCGGGCACGGCGACTCCGGCGCACCCGAGAGGGCGCTCAATTGACCGCTGCGGTCGCCCGGTGCAGTCTGTGAGCGGGCTTCTCAAGCAGCGTCGATTCGTGCTTTCAGCCGCGTCATTTGTTCCCACGAAAGGAGCAAGCATGTTCGGCCTCGGCGACCTGTTTCAATGGGAGCGGTTCGTGACACCTACGGTGATCAAGGTGTTCTATTGGCTCGCCGTCGTCATCGCCGTCCTGCTTGGCCTCGCCGGCGCCGTCTCTTCGCTCGCCGCCATGGCGTTCAATCCGTTCGTCGGCATGATCTTTCTCATCGCCAGCCTGCTTGGCGCCGCCATGGGGATTATCCTTGCGCGCATCATTGCCGAGTTCGTGCTCATCGTATTTCGGATCAACGAGCACCTGGGCGCCATCCGCAATCGCGGGCAGATGTAACAGGCGACGGTGGATGGCGACAGACGACGGAGAACCGAAGGCAGAAGCTTCTCCATCTGTCATCTGTCATCTGTCCTCCGCTACGTGGCGAAGCGGAAATGCATGACGTCGCCGTCGGCGACGACGTAGCTCTTGCCTTCGAGCCGCATCTTGCCCGCCTCGCGTGCGCCGGTTTCGCCGCCGCAGCTCACGTAATCCTCGTATGCGATGGTTTCGGCGCGGATGAAGCCACGCTCGAAATCAGAATGGATGACGGCGGCGGCCTGCGGCGCCTTGGTGCCGCGGGTGATGGTCCAGGCGGCAGTCTCTTTCGGACCGGCGGTGAAATAGGTGACGAGATTGAGGAGAGCGTAGCCGGCGCGGATGAGACGATCGAGGCCCGGCTCCTTGAGACCCATGGCGTTGAGGAATTCGTCGCGCTCGCTCGCCGGCAGCACGGCGATTTCGGCCTCGATCTTGGCCGCGATGACGACGCAGGCCGCGCCTTCCGCCTTGGCGCGCGCCGCGACTTGGCGCGAAAAATCGTTGCCGGTCGCGGCCGAAGCCTCGTCGACGTTGCAGACATAGAGCACCGGCAGCGCGGTCAACAGGCCGAGCATGCGGAATGCCTTCTCCTCCTCGGGGCGGCGCTCGACCATGCGCGCGGGCTTGCCGGCGCGCAACAGCGCCAGCGCCCGGTTGGCGAGATCGAGCGTCTCCCTCGCCTCCTGGGCGTCCTTGTCGCTTCCCTTCGCTTTCTTGGCCAAGCCGTCGCCCCGCCGTTCCAGACTGTCGAGGTCGGCCAGCATCAGCTCCGTCTCGATGGTGTCGATGTCGGCGATCGGATCGACGGCGCCGGCGACGTGGGCGACGTTGGCATCGACGAAGCAGCGCACCACGTGGGCGATGGCGTCTACTTCGCGCACATGGGCGAGAAATTGATTGCCCAGGCCCTCGCCGCGTGATGCGCCGCTGACCAGACCGGCGATGTCGACGAAGGTCAATCGCGTCGGCTTGATTTTGGCCGACTTGGCGAGCGTGGCGAGCACGTCGAGCCGCGGATCTGGCACCATGACCTCGCCGACGTTCGGTTCGATGGTCGAAAACGGGTAATTCGAGGCCTGCGCCGCGGCGGTCGCCGTCAACGCGTTGAACAGGGTCGACTTGCCGACGTTGGACAAGCCGAGGATGCCGCATTTGAAGCCCATGATTGCTGCTGCTTTCCCACCGCCGGCAAATTGTCAAGTAATACCGGAGACATCAACCCGCCGAAGGATCAATGGGCTTTCCACTATTGACCGCCTCATTGATCGCCTCGCCAAATCCCTTCGCGATCATGGCGAGATGCACCTTGTTCTGGAAACTCGCGTCCTGACCGCGGACGAGCAGATCGGCATTATCGGAGAGGATGGCGAGCAGCGCGTCGACCCAAAGACGCTCGCTCTTGGCAAAATCGCTGAGCACGTAACCATAGACCAGATCCTTGTCGCCGGGATGGCCGACGCCGATGCGCACCCGCCGGTAGTCATTGCCGATCTGCTCGCTGATCGAGCGCAGCCCGTTGTGGCCGGCGATGCCGCCGCCCACTTTCACCCTGACTTTGCCGGGGGGCAGGTCGATCTCGTCGTGGAACACGGTGATGGCGTCGAGCGGAAGCTTGTAGAAATGCGCCGCCTCGGCGACCGCGCGACCGGATTCGTTCATATAGGTGCCGGGCAGGAGCAGCAGCGTCCGCTCGCCGCCGATCGTCCCTTCAGCCGCGGCACCTTGGAAGCGGCGGCGCCACGGCCCGATGTTGTAGCGCTTCGCGATCGCCTGGACCGCCATGAAGCCGATATTGTGGCGATTGCCAACATGGCGTGCTCCCGGATTTCCGAGCCCGACCAGGAGCAGCATCGGCTTCGTCCCGCGCGGGAAACCTCACTTCTTCTCGGGCGCGGCGGCG
>JASHRY010000029.1 GCA_030037105.1 Xanthobacteraceae bacterium | reverse complement strand
GCGTTCGGTCGCAATACGCGGCGGGCCTGCGCGTCACCGACGAAAAGACGCTTGAAATCGTCGAGATGGTGCTCGCCGGCTCGATCAACAAACAGATGGTCGGATACATCAACGAAGCCGGTGGCAAAGCGATCGGGCTATGCGGCAAGGACGGCAACATGGTTATCGCGCGCAAGCTGACGCGCGCCGTGGTCGATCCCGATTCGGCGATCGAGAAGGTCGTCGATCTCGGTTTCGTCGGCGAGCCGGACAAGGTCGATGTCACCGTGCTGACGCAGATTCTCGGCCGCGACCTCATTCCGGTGCTGGCCCCGGTCGCCGCCGCCGCGGACGGCGGCACCTTCAATGTCAACGCCGACACTTTCGCCGGCGCCATCGCCGGCGCGCTCAAAGCCAAGCGCCTGATCCTGCTCACCGACGTTCCCGGCGTGCTCGACAAGTCGAAGACCCTGATCAAGCAGCTTTCCGCCAACGACGCGCGCCGCCTGATCGCCGACGGCACCATATCCGACGGCATGATCCCCAAGGTCGAGACTTGCATCGACGCGCTGGAGCGCGGCGTCGAGGGTGTGGTCATCCTTGACGGCAAAGTGCCTCATGCCGTGTTGCTCGAATTATTCACCGAACTTGGCGCCGGCACGCTCATTCACGGCTAGGCGCCAAAATCCGCGGATTAGCATGCGGCGGCGGCGGCGGTTGATCGCGTCGCAGAACGCAGTACAACACGCAACGGATTCGACGGCCGACGTGAAGGCCAAAACCGCCGAGCGGCGCCAGCCGTTGCGCCGCCAGCGGAATCGACCCCGGCAGCAGCCGCAATCCGGGGGTGACAGCGCGATCACGGCAGACCGTTGTTAAGGCTGCGAAAATCACCAGGGTTAAGGCCGCGTTTGCATCGGGACCGAACTGGCCGGCAATCAACGCCTATTCTCCTGAAGAAGAATAACCGGTTATTGGCCCTTAACAGCCGGCCGCGAAGAGGAACAACGCCGCTTTTACCAATGCCGGGGTAAGTTGCGGGCTTCTTGGATGACGCGGAGGCGCGCGTGGAGCCGACGCCCGGCACCTCTTATTTTCTTGGTCAGCTAAGCAAGGCGTTTCTGGCGCCGGGTTCACAAATTTCGCTGACCTCGCTGATCTGCGCGCTGTTGATCGCGCTCTTTGTCGTAGCCGCGAGGCGTTACCGGAAAGGCCGGCCGGTTCGTCTCAGGCTTTTGCTCCGGGCGCTGTTCCCCAAGCATATCGTGATCAGCCGTTCGAGCTTGATGGACGCCGGCTATTTCTATTTCAACGTCTTCATATTCGGACTTGTGTTCGGATGGGCGCTCCTCTCATACGGGATGCTGAGCCGCGCCGTTTTCGATCTGCTGACGGCGGTCTTCGGTCCGACGCGGCCGAGCGCCCTTCCCGGATTCGTCTCCAGGTCCATTATCACCGTCATGCTGTTCCTCGCCTACGAGCTCGGGTACTGGGTGAACCACTATCTTTCCCACCGCATCCCGTTCCTCTGGGAATTCCATAAGGTCCATCACACGGCGACGGTACTCACCCCGCTGACAAACTTTCGCGTCCATCCGGTCTATATGTGCATCTTCATCAACATTCTCGCCGTCTTCGTCGGGCCGACGAACGGCGTCGGCAATTACCTCCTCGGCGAGACGGCGCATCAATACGCCCTGTCCGAGAACAACATCATCCTCGTCTTCTTCATCTACCTCTATGTTCACCTGCAGCATACGCAACTGTGGATCGCATTTACCGGGTGGCTGGGCCGCCTGTTCATGAGCCCGGCGCACCACCAGATTCATCACTCCAGAAATCCGGCTCACTTCAACAAGAATCTCGGTAGCTGTCTCGCCGTGTGGGATTGGATGTTCGGCACGCTGCATATTCCCTCGGCGGAGCGCGAGGCGCTCGATTTCGGCGTCGAGTCGGATCGACAAGACGCCCATACGATCTGGGGCGAACTGATCGCTCCGTTCGGCGGCGCGGCGCTCATCGTCAAGCGATATTTCGAGGAGCGGCCGCCGCACCCCGGCTCGCTGCCCGCTGTCGAGCGGAAGCGGGCCTGATAGATTTTCTTCGCACGTTGCGCCGATCTTCGCTGCAGCATATCCGTGCGCTGGATTTCCCCTGGGCCTCGGCGCGCCGTTCGCGGCCCTCGTCTTATGCCCGTTCAAAGCTGCCGACGCCAACGACGTGCCGACCGCGGTACTCACCTATTTCGCCGTCGTCATGTCCGGGCGGCCAAACCCTTCAAGAGGCGCGTGAGTTGCCCATCAGGTTCGTAGAGCTCGTCCAGAACAGAATGGTGATGGTGTCCCGGCAAGGCGAGAATTTCGCCCGACAGCCCCGCTGCGGTCCGTGCTGAATGGAACCGCTCGGATTGGCTGCGGAACGCGGGCAGCTCCCGTTGTCCATAGGCTACGAGAAACGGGCCCGACTGGGAAGGCAAGCTAAGCGTCGGACTGTTTCGCCGTGCTTCATCTCGATCAAGCTTGAGGACGTCGTTGATGCTGGCGTGCCGCATCGGCTCGAGGTCGTAGACCCCGCTGATGCCAATTCCGGCGCCGATGCAAGCCTCGTCCATGACCATCGCGGCAAGGTGGGCGCCGGACGACCAGCCGACAATGATCAGGGGACGGACGGCAAAATCGAGTTCGCCGAGGTGCGTGAAAGTCCAATGCGTGGCGGACCTCAACTCCTCGACGATCTGATCGATGCGCGCGTTCGGCGCCAGCGTGTGGCCGACGAAGACCGCGTTCAATCCGGCGGCGTGAATGCCGCGGACCAGGAAGCGGAAAACTTCCTTGGATTGCCGGCTCCAGAACCCGCCATGGACGAACACCGCGGTAGCAGCGTCCGGATCGGCGTAAGGAAAAATATCCAGTCGTTGCGACGGCGCGCTGCCATAAGCGAGGTCGATCCTGGCCGGCGCGACGACCGCGACCGCCTGGCTGCGTTGTCGCCATCGCTCTCTCCACTCCGGTACGTCCGGAAAAGCCGCGCTGTTGTCGTACGCGGCGTCAATCTCCAGCCGCATCGAGAGCCGACGGTTGACCGTGTCAGCGCCGCTCTCGCGCGGCTCCGAATTCGGCACACCGGCCGTATGATCAATATTGCGAGGCATAGGCGTTACGCGTTTGCGGATTCCGCCGCAGCCGCTTCGACGACACTGCAAAACCCCGCTCGTGCATCATCCGGGGGCGCTCCGGCACCGGGCTGCGATCCACCTCCTCGCCGCCTTTGAAGATGGCGACGATCTTGTCGCGGTTTTGCAGGAGACCTACGTCGTCGAGCGGGTTGCCGTCGACCAGGAGAATGTCGCCATAACGGCCGACCTGCAAAGTGCCGACGTCCTGTTCCCAGCCGATCGCGTTGGCGTTGTTGCGGGTCATCGCCAAGATCGCGTCCATCGGCGTGAGGCCGAACAACTTCACGAGCAGCTCGATTTCCCTCGCGTGCCACTCCCCGTAGGGCGACATGGAGAAGCCGGTTTCGGAGCCAGCCATAATCGGGATGCCTATCTCGTAGGCGCGACGAAAGGTTTCAATCAGACCGGCGACTTCTCGCTTGCGAAATTCGACATGCCCGGGCTCGCTCCCACACTCATCGCCATGGTCGATAATATTTTGAGCAAACGTCACGGTGGGACAGAGCGGGACGCCGGAGTCGCGAACATAACCGAAGTCCTGACGACGAAGGTGACTGGCATGAAGCACCCAATCGATGCCGTGACGAATCATGGCGACGATGGTCTCGGCGTAGCGCGCATGGACCGTCACCTTACGGCCGAGTTGGTGCGCCATGCCGAT
>JASHRY010000184.1 GCA_030037105.1 Xanthobacteraceae bacterium | reverse complement strand
GGAAGGCCGAGATCATTCGCCACCCTGACGTGATCGAGCCGGAGAACCGGACTACCGGGCCGCTGCGGCGGAGGACGCCCCGCGCCAAACAGGCGGTCGCCGACGATCAGGCGCCCTAGTTCGAACAACGTCACGCTTCCAATCAAACCCGCGTGCACGACGCGGCCAGCGCGCATGACGACGATCTCGTCAGCAATTTCCAGCACTTCCTTCAATTTATGGCTGATCAGAACCACCGACCGGCCGGTGGCCGTGATTCGCCGCAATTGTTTGAAAAGCTCGGCACTCTCGAACGCGGAGAGCACCGATGTCGGTTCGTCAAGAATGAGGAGATGCGTTCCCGCCGACAGCAGGGCCCGCAGGATTTCGAGCTGCTGGCGTGCCGCCAACGTCATCTGCCAAACGTAGACGTCGAGATCGAAAAAGAATCCCACCTCCCTCATGAGCGCGTCAATGGCCGGACTGGCCCGCCGACGGCGCAAAATTTGACCGCGGTCAACAGCCAGCGAAATGTTCTCGAGTCCAGTCATGGTGTCCACCAGCTTGAAGTGCTGGTGGACCATGCCGATGCCGGCTCGCACTGAATCGCGCGGTGAGCCCAGCCTCAGGAGCTCACCGCGGACGTAGATGCGGCCACTGTCGGGCATGTAAAGGCCGGCCAGCAAATTCATCGCGGTGGTCTTGCCGGCACCGTTTTCACCGACCAGCGCCACGACCTTTCCATGTGGTACGGAAATGCTCACTTGGTCATTCGCTAACGAATGGCCGAAGCGCTTGCTGAGGCGCTCCAGCCGGACCAAGGGTTCGCCGGCGGACATCATTCCTGTGCTGGAGGCATTCAATGCCTCTGCCACTCACTTGCCACGTGGAATGCTCCCGACGACACCGTCCACCAACCAATTCATATGGCCGATATCGGCAGGGCCAGAGATGGTGTGGCCCTCAGCAACAACAACTTTGCCCTGGTTGTCCTTGAGCGGACCCTTCCAGTAATCAAATTTACCGGCGGCGATCCCGGCGCGGCGCGTGTCGATAAGTTCGCGAACGCTTGCGGGCACTGCCTTGTTAAGCGGCGCGAGCGTCACCGTGCCATCGTCGAGCCCGCCATATTTCATGCCAGGCTTGAAGGTATGGTCCCGGATGCTGGCGATGACGCCACGATAGAGCGGACACCAATTCCAGACGGTCCCGGTCAGATATTTGTCCGGAGCGAACGAGGTCAGATCCGATTCCGATCCGATCGCCCAAGCACCGTTGGAAGAAGCGCCTTGCACCGGCGCCGGGGAATCCTGGTGCTGCGCCACGACGTCGGCTCCGGCCTGAACCAGCGAGACCGCGGCCTGCTTCTCCGCCGGGGGATCGAACCAAGACAGGGTCCAAAGGAGTTTGACCTTCGCCTTGGGGTTGACCGCGCGTACCCCTAGAGTGAAGGCATTGATGCCGGCGATGACCGTCGGAATCGGCTCCGCCGCCACAAAACCAATCGTGTTGGACTTGGTCATCGTTCCCGCAATCAGCCCGGTCAGGTAACGACCGTCCCACAGCTTCCCATAAAGGTCGATGATGTTGGGAGCCGGCGCGATGTTGGGTGCAACGCCGACAAAGAACTTATCGGGATTCTGCTTTGCCAGCTGCTGCGTGAAAGGCTGATAGCCGAAACCGTCAGCGAAGATCACGTTATATCCCTGGCTGAGGAAATCGCGTTCGACGGGCAGCACGTCTGCATTTTCCGGCACCTTGTCGACGAAAGCGGTCTTCACGCCGTCCGCCGCCAGACAGCGACGGCCGAGATCCTGCTGATTGGTCCAGCCCGGCGTGCCGACCGGCCCGGAGTAGATGAATGCCGCTTTGATCTCGTCGGCATCGGCAACTGCAAGCGAAGCTCCTAACGCCGCACCCGCCAGCAGAATTCTGGCCATTGTCGGCGACAACCTTGGAAGCGTCATCATTATCTCCTGCGTTTGCGTTAAGGACCGTGAAGCGTCTTTGGCTCTGAGCGATTCCGTGTTTGTGGACGTGCGCTTAAATCGTAAGCCCATCTCTGAACCATTAATCATCCAATTATGAGCCATATTTAAGTTATTCTTCAACGCGGCCGGGAATGAGTCAAACCATTTTGATGTTTATCGCCATTTCTTTTCTTTTATTGAGCACTTGACAGGCGTTGCGTTTCGTCGGATTGGCGCTAAATTGGTATCTGCCTATTGAAATCATCGGATGCGACCATGGGATCTTCCTACGACCTTGCCGCCAACCTTTCCCACATGATCGACGATGGTGCGTGGCTGACGGGCGAGCGTCTGCCGACAGAGCGCGCGTTGGCAGAGCAACACAGAATTGCACGCAACACAGTGCGCAGAGCACTCAAGCTTCTTGAGCAACAGGGGCGGCTGACGCGTCACGTCGGTCGTGGCACTTTCGTTTCCGAGCGTGCGATTCCTGCCACCCATTTGATTAGCGCGCGCATGGAACAGGCGAGCCCTGCCGATCTGTTGGAGGTGCGCCTGATCTTCGAGCCACAGGGCGCGGCTCTGGCAGCGGCTCGAGCATCGGCCGAAGAACTCGACACCATCCGCCAGGCGTGTCAGCAAACCGCCGCCGCACGAGATTTGCCGGCGCGCGAGGTATGGGATGCTCGCTTCCACCTCGCGATCATGCGCGCCGCCAAGAACGCACTGCTGATCGAATATTGCGCTGCAATCAATGCCGTTCGCCAGCAGCGCCTTTGGTCTCGACTCAAGCAACGGACCATGACGAGCGAATTGCAGCATCTCTACGACGCTCAACATGAAGCCGTCTTCGCCGCACTCAAGGACCGTGACGCGGAAGGTGCGCGCTCCGCGCTCCACCAGCACATCATCACCTTGCGGAACAAGATCCTCGGCGAATAAGGACATGAGCTTCGGTCAGTTGGTTGCATTTCAACTCCGGCGATGACGCCGGCGTGAACCTGAAGTTAGCCACCCGGGTCTCCCAAGGCTCCACGATCAACGGCCGGCGTGACGCCGCGCCGTTCACATGTGACTCAAAATCGACTGAGCCGTCATAACTCGGCCAACTTCGCGCCGAGGCTTCGCAATATCCATCATGCCCATCTCCATAGATTTGTGGCAAGGAAGGACGATGCGCGGGTTCCACACCTCTTCTTTCGATCCGCAGACGCTGGTCGTCCTGGAGACCGCCTTCGATGAGGCGTGGCTGACGCTCAAGGCGGTCGGCAACACGACGGTGCGACCTGACGAACTGGCGCGCTCGGTGCTGCGACTTGCCATGGAGGGCGAGCGCGACCCGGTGCGTCTGCATGACGGCGCGCTCGAGGGGCTGCTGCCGGCGGCGTCGTGGCGGGAAGCCGGCTGAACGGCTTGCTACGCCGCCGGTGAGGCATGCGCGGCCATAATGCCACGCCTATAAAGGCGGCGGCGATCTAACCCCGATCGGCGTCACTTAGGTAGACGGCCTCCCCAAACGGAACCGACTTCCGCAACGGACGCAACGCGTTCCGCATCGATTGCTCCCGGCTTGCCGTTTGTTAAAACCTGCTCGGCAAAGATCGGGGCTTCAGCAAGTATGGCAACATGGAGTCGGCGGGGATGAATGCGCGCGCCGTCCGCGGTTTCGATGCGGTCGAGACCTGGGTCTTCGATCTCGACAACACGCTCTATCCGCACCACGTCGATCTCTGGCGGCAGATCGATGCGCGTATCCGCACCTACATTGTCGGCTTCCTTCACGTCACCGAGGATGAGGCGTTCCGGCTGCAGAAGAATTACTACCAGCGCTATGGCACGACGCTGCGCGGGTTGATGGAGGAACATGGCCTCGACCCCGATAAGTTCCTCGATGTCGTGCACAGGATCGACTACTCGCCGCTGACGCCGGTCCCGGCGCTCGGCGCGGCCATCGTCAAGCTGCGTGGCCGCAAGCTCATTCTCACCAACGGCACGCGCCGGCACGCCGAAGCGGTGATGCGCCGGCTGGAGATCGAACGGCACTTCGAGGCCGTCTTCGATATCGCTGCGGCCGGGTTCGAACCAAAACCCAGGCCGCAGTTCTACGACCGCTTCCTGACCCGACATGGCGTCGATCCAGCCAAGACCGCGATTTTCGAGGATCTTGCCCGCAATCTCGAAGTACCGCACGCGCTGGGTATGACCACGGTGCTGGTGGTGCCAGACGGCACCCGCAAGGTTCTTCGTGAGGAATGGGAACTCGCCGGCCGCGACGCGCCCCACGTCGATCACGTCACCGACGATCTCGCCGGCTTCCTGCGCCGCGTTGTTGTCGGGCCCAATAGCTAGGCCGCCATCCCGGCCTTCACCCGCTACGCCCGTTCGGGCTAAATAATGTTGCCCTGCTTGACATCACCGAGGCGCGCCCTGACAAACCGCGGCGGCAGGGAACCCCCGTTAATGTCAGCCGACCCCGCGTCTCGAAGCAGAATTCTTGCAGAAACCATCGATGCCGCCTTCGAGCGGCGCGAGGAAGTCGGGCCAAGGACCGAAGGGGCCGTGCGCGCGGCGGTCGAGGACGCACTCGACCTCCTCGACCGCGGCGCCGCACGTGTGGCCGAAAAGGCGGCCGACGGCTCCTGGCAGGTCAATCAATGGCTCAAGAAGGCGGTGCTGCTGTCGTTTCGCCTGAGCGACATGAGCGTGATCGCCGGCGGTCCCGGTGGCGCGACCTGGTGGGACAAAATTCCCTCGAAGTTCGCCGGCTGGGACGACAAGCGTTTCCGTGCCGCCGGCTTTCGCGCCGTGCCGGGCTGCGTGGTGCGCCGCTCCGCCTACATTGCGCCCGGCGTGGTGCTGATGCCGTGCTTCGTCAATCTTGGCGCTTATGTCGATCAGGGCAGCATGATTGACACCTGGGCCACGGTCGGCTCCTGCGCGCAGATCGGCAAGAACTGCCACATTTCCGGCGGCGCCGGTATCGGCGGCGTGCTCGAGCCGCTGCAGGCCGGCCCCGTCGTCATCGAGGACAATTGCTTCATCGGCGCGCGCTCGGAAGTCGCCGAGGGCGTGATCGTGCGCGAGGGTTCGGTGCTGGCGATGGGCGTCTTCATCGGCGCCTCGACCAAGATCGTCGATCGCGACAGCGGCGAGGTTTTTCAGGGCGAGGTACCGGCCTATTCGGTGGTCGTGCCGGGCAGCATCCCCGGCAAGCCGCGCGGCGGCGGCGAGGCCGGCGCGAATGTGGCGAGCCCCCATCTTTCCTGCGCCGTCATCGTCAAGCGGGTCGACGAGAAGACGCGGGCCAAGACCAGCATCAACGAATTGCTGCGGGATTGAATCTGCGTCGCGCCGATGGACTGGGCCTATCTCTTCAATGGTTTTCACGGCCGCATCAGCCGCAAGACATTCTGGATGGCGATGGGCGTGGTAGCGGCCGGCGAAATCGTCGGTCATCTCATCGCCGAGCAGATCGAAGGTGACCGTCTCGGCGCCATCGTCGATCTCGCTTTCACCTACCCGGAATTCGCCGTCGCCGTGAAGCGCGGCCATGATCGCAACATGCCGGTTTGGCTGTTGGCCACGTTCTTCATCGCCGGCGCGGCGCTCGACCTGCTCACGGTGCTCGGATGGTCCGGCACCGACGAGGCGCCGAGCCTGTTGTCGCTGGTGATCGCGGTGCCGTTCACGATCTTCGGCTTGGCCTTGCTGGTTGAGCTCGGCTTCCGCAAGGGCACGCCGGGGCCGAACCAATATGGGCCGGACCCGCTGGCCCGGAGTTGAGATGCAAATGACGGCCGATCCCGTCGCCATCGCCCGCGATCTCGTCCGCTGCCGGTCGATCACGCCGGAGGAAGGCGGGGCGTTGAGCCTTTTGCAGGCGCTGCTGGCGCCGGCGGGATTTGTCGTGCAGCGGACCACTTTTGCCGAGCCGGGCACCGCGCCGGTCGAGAACCTTTACGCCCGCATCGGCACCGACAAGCCCAATCTCATGTTCGCCGGCCACAGCGACGTGGTGCCGCCGGGCGACGAGGCGGCGTGGCGGCATCCGCCCTTTGCCGGCGCGATCGCCGGCGACGTGCTTTACGGCCGCGGCGCCGCCGACATGAAAGGCGCCATTGCCTGCTTCGTCGCGGCGGCGCTCGACCATCTCGCGGCGAACGGCGGCAAGCCGAAAAAAGGCTCGATCTCGCTCCTCATCACCGGCGACGAGGAGGGTGTCGCCGTCAACGGCACGGTGAAGCTCCTGCATTGGGCTGCCGCGCGCGGCGAAACATTCGACCATTGCGTCCTCGGCGAGCCGAGCAACGTCG